>CAUJIL010000129.1 GCA_963204845.1 Pseudomonadota bacterium
ACCATCGAGCGGGCGCGCCAGCGGTTATGCTGTGCCTCTCCGCAACAGTCGGCAGCAGGAGGATCGCGCATGCACCACCCGACGTTCTTCGACCAGGTACGCCGCATCACGCTGCGCGATCCGCTGGCCGAGCTGCTCGGCAGCTGCGAGGGCGGGCTGATCGACTACGGCTACGCCGACGCGGTGCGGCTGGCGGGGCACTCCTGCCCCACCGTGGCCGGCGCGTACCTGGACACGCTGCGCGCGCTGGCACGCCTGTTCCCGGACGGCCCCGCCGAGCGCGGCGCGGTGCGCGTGCATTTCCGCGAGCATGTCGAGGACGGCGTGACCGGCGTGATCGCGAACGTGGTGGGCCTGCTGACCGGCGCGGCGGCCGAAGGCGGCTTCAAGGGGCTCGCGGGTCGCTTCGAGCGGCGCAACCTGCTGCGCTTCGGTGCCTCGATCCCGTCGGCGATCCGCTTCGAACGCCTCGACGACGGCCGCGTGGTCGATGCCGACTATCACCCCGAGCTGGTTCCCGCGCAGGCGCGCACGCGTGAGCTGCTGTCGCGCGTGCTTGCGGGCAGCGCGAGCGAGGCCGAGCGGCGCGAATTCGGCACGCTGTGGCAGGAGCGCGTGCGGCAGATCCTGATCGACGGGATCGACGACGAGGCGCTGGTGACGCTCACCGGTCCGCCCTGAAACGCGCTGCGGCGCCCCGAATGGGTCGCGATTTGCTGTTTCCGCTGGCAGATCATCAAGTTGTCTATTACTCTTCATGCCGATAACGAACTTTCCGGGGAGACGGCGGCATGGCGAGCAGCAACAGGAGATCTCTCGCACTGGTCGCGGGTCTGTTCTGTGCCTTGTTGGGCACCGCGAGCGCGCTCGCCCAGCCACGCGCCCCCGACCCGCACGGCCTGCACCTGCAGTCGGACAAGGCCGTGGTCTTCGACGCGCGCACCGGGCAGGTCCTGTACGCGAAGAACGCCGAACGCACCGCACCGATCGCCTCGATCACCAAGCTGATGACCGCGATGGTGGTGCTCGACGCCAAGCTGCCGATGAACGAGATGCTGACGATCTCGAAGGACGACATCGACCGCCTCAAGGGTACCTACTCGCGGCTGCAGATCGGTACCCGGCAGTCGCGCGCGGAGATGCTGCGCCTGGCGCTGATGTCCTCCGAGAACCGCGCCGCCTCGGCGCTGGGGCGCCATTACCCGGGCGGTCGCGGAGCGTTCGTTGCGCAGATGAACCGCAAGGCAGTGGCGCTGCGCATGCAGCACACGCGCTTCGCCGACACCACCGGGCTGTCGAGCCAGAACGTGTCCTCGGCCGGCGACCTCGTCAAGATGACGCAGGCGGCCAGCCAGTACGCGTTGATCCGCGAGTACACCACCACCCCGGAGCGCACCGTGACTTTCCCGCAGCCGCGCTACTCGCTCGGCTTCGTGAACACCAACCGCCTGGTGCGCGCCGGGTCGTGGGACATCGAACTCAGCAAGACTGGCTTCACCAACGAGGCCGGCCGCTGCCTGGTCATGAAGGCGCGCATCGAGAACCGCCCGCTGGTCATGATCCTGCTCGACGCGCAGGGCAAGCTGACGCCGGTCGGTGATGCCACGCGCATCCGCCAGTGGCTGGAGCGCAGCAACTACGCCGCCAGCGCGCGGCGCGCGACCACCTCGGTCTGAGCCACACGCCCCAGCGCGCTCAGATCGTGAGATCGGCGCGCGACTCCATCCGCTGCAGTTCCCACAGCCGCCGGTAAAGCCCGCCGCGCGCGATCAGCTGCGCGTGCGAACCACGCTCCTGGATGTGGCCGCGCGCCAGCACCAGGATCTCGTCGACCTCGCGCAGCGTGGACAGGCGGTGAGCGATCACTACCATGGAGACCTGCCCACCGAGGGCATGCAGCGCCTGCTGCAAAGCCTCCTCGGTGGCGCTGTCGATGCTCGCGGTGGCCTCGTCGAGGATCAGCAGCGCCGGGTCGCGCAGCAGCGCACGCGCCAGGATCACCTGCTGGCGCTGCCCGGCCGACAAGGCCGCGCCACGCTCGCCGACCGCAGTTCCCAGCCCGTGTTCCAGGCCGTCCACGAAAGCGCCCAGCCCGGCGCGACGCGCCACCTCTTCGATGCGTTCCGCGCTCGCACCGAACCCGAAGTCGATGTTTCCGGCGATGCTGCCGGCGAGCAGGAACGGGTCCTGCGGCACGTAGGCGACCAGGCGGCCGAAAGTGCGATCGTCGATCGCCTCGAGTGGCACCCCGCCGAGCGTGATCGAGCCGGCGAGCGGCCGATGGAAACGCAGCAGCAGTCCCGCGATGGTGCTCTTGCCGCTGCCGGTGGCGCCGACCAGCGCGAGCGAACGTCCCGGCGCCAGCTCGAAACCGATGTCGTGCAGCACCGGCGGCCCCTCGGGGTACGCGAAGCCCACGCCGTCGGCGCACAGCCGCGTATCGCGCGGCACCGGCCCGCCGAGGCGCGGCGCGCAGACGTCGTCGCGGTCGATGAGCTCGAACACGCGCGCGGCCGAAACCATCGCGCTCTGGAACATGCTGAGCCGGTGCGCCACGTCGATGACCGGCTCGGCCAGGCGCGCGAGGTAGTTCACGAAGACGTAAATCACGCCGATCTCGAGCGTTCCGCCCAGCGCCTCGCTGCCGAACCACAGCACCAACGCCGCCATGCAGACCATCAGCAGCACGTCGACCAGCGGGCGCAGCATCATCGCGTCCAGCCGCAACGAGGCCATCCGCGCGCGGTAATGCTCGCCGCACTGCGCCGCGAAACGCTCGTCGAAGCGCCGCGCCTGGCGCGTGAGCTGGATTGCGCGGACCCCGCCGATCGACTCCGACAGCGTGCCATTGATCGTGGCCAGCGCCTGGCGCACACGTCGAAAGCGCGCACCGCTCAGGCGCTGGTAGGTCCACATCACGAGCAGCGCCGCCGGCAGGAACGCCAGGCACGGGATCGCCAGCCGCCAGTCGAGCACGAGCATCGCCGCCGCCATGCCGATCACGCGCGCCCCGTTGGCCACCACCACCCCGAGCACGTTGACGTAGAAATCCTTCACGGCCTCGGTGTCGTTGGTGAGCCGCGACACGACCGCGCCCACCGGTGTGCGATCGAACCACGCCACCGGAAGCCGCAACGCGGTAGCGAACGCTTGCTCACGTAAGCGCATCACGGCCTCGAGCGCGATCCGCGCGAGCTGCACGCCCTGCGCGTAGCCCGCCACCGCGGCCACGCACTGCAGCAGCGCGTAGGCGCCGGCCAGCAGCAGCACCGGCGCCAGCGGGTAATTCCCGGTTTGCACATGGGTGTCGATGAACGCGCGGATCAGCAGCGGTCCGCCAACCTCGGCCGCGGCGGCGAGCAGCACCAGCAACAGCGCGGTCGTGAACGCACGCCGGTCGTGCGTGGCGAGCGCCAGGAGACGCGGCAGCACGCGTGAGCGGTTCACGCGGAATCCCCCGCCGCCGCCGCGGCGAGCTGCTGGTAGCGCCACGTCTGCGCGTACCAGCCGTCGGCGGCGAGCAGCGCGGCGTGCGTACCGCGCTCGGCCACGCGGCCCTCGCGCAGCACCATGATCTCGTCGGCCGCCTGCACCGCCGACAGCCGGTGGCTGACGATCACGCGGCTCAGATGCCGCGTATGGCGCTCGAGCGCGCCGAGGATGCGGTGCTCGGTTTCGGCGTCGACCGCCGACAGCGCGTCGTCGAGCAGCAGGATGCGCGCCTCCCCGAGCAGTGCCCGCGCCAGGCACAAGCGCTGGCGCTGTCCGCCGGAGAGCGTGATGCCGCGCTCGCCGACCTCGGTGGCCAGCCCCGCGGGCCACTGCGCGAGGTCGTTGCCCAGCGCCGCCAGGTCCAGCACCCGCGCGATATCGTCCTCGCCGGCCTCGGGGCGCGCGAGCAGCAGGTTCTCGCGCAACGTCGCGGAGAACAGCACCGGCTCCTGCATGACCAGCGCCAGCGCCGCGCGCAGTGCATCGAGCCGGTAGTCGGCCAGCGGCCTGCCGCCGAGGCGAACACTCACGTGCGGGGTTTCGTAGAAGCGCGCCAGCAGCGCCAGCAGGGTGGACTTGCCGCTGCCGGTGGGGCCGACCACGCCGAGCGTGCAGCCCGGTTCGAGCACGAAGGCGAGGTCCGCGAGCGCCGGCTGCGCGCGGCCGGGGTAGGCGAACTCGCGCACCGCCACCTCCAACCGCTGGCCCTCGACCGCCTCGAGCGTGCCGCCGTCCGGCACCGCCGACGGCGTGCGCAGGAACTCGTCGATGCGCGCCCACGCCGCGCTGCCGCGCTGCACCAGGTTCGCCATCCAGCCGAAAGCGAACATCGGCCACACCAGCTGCCCGAGGTACAACGTAAAGCTGGTCAGCTGGCCGATCGTCAGTTGCCCGCGCTCGATCATCCACGCCCCGCCGCCAATGCTGATCAGGAACGAGGCGCCGACGGTCAGGTAGATGATCGGGTCGTAGCGCGCATCGATGCGCGACACCTCGAGGTTGGCCGTGGTGGCCGCGACCGAGGCGTCGGCGAGCAGCCGCTCGGCGTGCGCCTCGGCGCCGAGCCCGCGCAGCGCGCGCAACCCCGCCACGCTCTCCTGCGTCACGGTGTTCAGGCGGCTGAACGCCGCCTGCGCGGCATCGAAGCGCGCGAGCAGCAGCACGCCGAGCCGCCACATCGCCCAGCTCATCAGCGGCCACGGCGCCAGCGCCATCGCGGTGAGCGTGCCGCTCAGCGCGAACACCATCACGCCCAGCACCAGCAGCCCGGTCACCAGACCGTCGAACACCGACAGCACCGCCTCGCCGGCGCTCATCTCCACGGCCTGCACATCGTTGGTCGCGCGCGCCATCAGGTCACCGGCCGGGAAGGCCGCCAGCGCGGCCGGCGACAGCGTGGTCAGGTGCGCGTGGATGCGCTGGCGCAACTCGCGGCCCAGCGTGTACGAGGCGCTGAACAGGATCTGGCGCCACAGGAAGCGCAGCACGTAGACCCCGAGGGCGACCGCGACCAGCGCCGCCGCGTGCAGCCACACCCCACGCACGTCCAGCGTGCCGGCGGCGATGCCGTCGACCACACGGCCGAGGATCGCCGGCGGCAGCAGGTTGAGCAGCGCGACCCCGGCGAGCATCACGCCCGCGAGCCCATAGCGACGCCAGTGCGCGCGGAAAAAGCCGCGCAGATGCCAGAAAATCTTCATCGCGGCACGATACCCGATCGTGCCGCGGCGGCAATGGCAATAGTGAAGCCACCAGCAGCGGGGTGCCGTTCGGGGAGTCCTCGGCCTTGATGAACAGCAGGCCTTCGGGCCCGAGGTCGCCGGCCGCCGCGGATTCGGCATCCTCGACCGCGAAGTCACGGTTGTTCACATAGCTCACGTAGCGGGTCGCCTCCGGGCGGGTGACGTCGAAAACCATGATGCCGCCGACGCGCTCGAGGCCGACGAAGGCGTACTGGCGTCCCTGCACGCGCCCGACCTCCACGCCCTCGGGTTCGGGACCCATGTCGTCGCTGCGGGAGTCGAAGCTGCCGTTGGCGTCGTTGCTGCTGTTGAAGTCATCGGGCAGTGCCTGCGCGGTGCGGCGCTCCATGAGGTCGCCCGAGTCGTACACCAGCGTGCCGTCCGCGGCGCGGATGCTGATCGAGCGCGTTGCCGGCCAGCGCGACCAGCCCGTCGTGCACCGCCACGCTGTTGACGCCACCGCCCCACGGCGTGGCGTCGATCGCGAACAGCCGGGTCGGGTGCGACGGATCCGCCAGGTCGAGCACATCCACGCTGTTGGCCTCGGCGTTGATCACGAACAGGCGCATCGTGGCGGCATCGTAGGCCACGATCTCGGCGGCTCCTTCGCCGAAGACGCCCGAGGCGTAGCTGCCGAGCGGCGCCAGCGAGACAGTGCCGGGGCGGGCCGTGGCGGACGCGGCCGCGGCCGCGAAGGCGTTGAGCGTGACGGCCGTCACCGCGACCGCGCGCAGGGACTTGCTGAACATGGCGTGTTTCCTTCCTGGGAACCGGTTTCGGCGCGATTATCGGTGGGCGGATATGAAGCGAGGTGCCATGCATCGGCTGCGACGATCGTGACCGGGGGTTCGCGACGGTAAGCGGTATACTCGACCACCATAGCCGCCGGCTCGGCCGTGGCGTGCTGTTTTCCGTCAATGGATTTCGACCCGCTCTTCACCCAGACCGAGGAACACGATCATGAAACACCCGATGACGCGAGCAAGCGTGCTGATGGCATTGGTCCTCGCCGCCCCCGTGCACGGCTCGACCCTGATCCCGACCCAAGGGCAGACGTCCGCGCAGATCCAGTCCGACACCGCTGCCTGCCAGACCCAGGCCACGCAAGCATCGCAGGCCGCAGCCCCGCCACCCGCTGCAGCACCCGCGCCGCAGGGCGGTCGACTGCGCGGCGCCGCCGTCGGCGCTGCTGCGGGAGCAGTCGGCGCGGAAGTACGCGGCAACCAGCACGAGGCCTACGACCGGGTCGACAGCGATGTGCAGGAGGAATACCGGCAGAACCAGGCACGGGAGGCCGCGGCCGCCGGGGTCGTCGTGGGCGGCGCCAGGCAGCGACAGGCACGCCGGCAGACCCAGCAACAACAGGCGCAGCAGCAGCAAACGGCGACCCAGACCCAACAGCAGCAGGGCAGCCAGGCTTTCGACGCCTGCATGAGCGCGCGCGGCTACACCGTGCAGCCCTGAACGATCACGACGCTCCCGCGCCCCGCATCGCGCTGGTTGGCGGAGGCCCGTTCAACGGGCTGCCCGGTTGCACGACGGTGTTTCACCCGTACATCGCGGCCCTGCTTCTGACGCTGACAGGGCCCGTCCACGGATCGAGCAGCCTGACGCCCGCCTACTCAGAGCCTGTGAAACTTTCGATCGCTCGGTCCGATGACTGAGCGAACGCGTTTCGCACCGCCGCGCGGCGCGTTATCCTTCGAACTCATCGGTTTTCTCGCGTCAGTCCGTATTCTGGCGGTTTTTCGCCCTTTTTCGTCCGTTATCCTGTCACTCCAGGGAGTGCAGAGGGTCCTGTCCCTATCCCCAGCAATGCCGGCGCCAGCGCAGCGGTTCGCATCAGGTTGTGCGCCAACGCGAAGAACAGCATCACGCACGTCACCTTCGTGCTCCCGCGCACCAGAAACTGCGTCAGCCCCCGGTTGCGGCTCTGCGCGTTGACGCATTCCGCCGTTGCTGCCCGCTGCTTGTAGATCGCCTTCGCGTCCTCGGTGCCCATCCGCGCGCGCCACGCCGCCACCGCCTCACTGTCCTTTGGCTTGCGGGCGTGCGGATCGACTCCCTCATCCTTTTTCGGCGCAGGCACCGGCCCGTATACCGTCGTCGTCACGCTCGCCTGCTCGATCTGCTCGTGCGCGACATATCCTCCATCGACCAGCCACTCGTGCGGCGCCTGTCCGCAGCGCGCGCTGACCTGTTCGAGCATCGGCACCATCTGCCCCTGATCGCTGCCGACCGTGGCCACATCCACGCCCACAATCACCAGACTATCCACATCACTCGCCAATTGCGGGTTGTAGGCCGGGCGAAATCCCCCGTCGCCCATCTTCATCACCGTCGCCTCGGCATCGGTCATCGATACCCGCGCTTCCTCGGCCTTCTTGCCGTTGCGCCGCTTGATCGCCTCGATCTCCGGCAACCGCGCCAGCGCTTGCTCCAGGCGCGCCTCGCGCTCCGCCGCCGCCCGCCGTCGCGCGGCTTCCCGCGCGCGCTGCGCCTGCGCCGGATCCGTCTCCACTTCCGCTTTCAGCCGTGCCACCTCCGCGCGCGCCGCCTCCAGGTACCCCTCCAGCTTCTCCTTGCGCCGGAACGACCCCGCCCCCGCGCTCGCGCGTACCCGCATCCCGTCCTGTGCCACCCCCTTGAGCGTCACCACACCCACGGCCATCAGCGCCGCCACGTTCGCGCTCAGCAAGTCATCGAGCGCTTCCCCGTGATCCTTGCGGAAATCCGACAGCGTGTGGTAGTTCACCTGCACGCCTCCGCACAGCCACCGGTACGCATCATGGGCATCCGTCAGCCGCGCAATCTCCCGCGCGCTGCCCACCCCGTCGAGCGTGGCGTACAACCACAGCGCCAGCAGAATCTCCGGCGCAATCGCCGCGCGACCCACACCGCCATCGACGACCCGGATGTGCGTGTAGAAACCCTGCAAATCCTGCCGCTCGACGTATCCCCACACCAGGCGCGCCCGGTGACCCTCAGGCAGCAGCGACTCCAAGTCGCTCGCACGCAACTCCAACTGCTGGCGATTCGGCAACAGAACTCTCGCGCGGCTTCGGCTCATCGAACACATCTCGCCAGGACACTGCGCAAAGTATCGCGCACATCATGCGTGCTGGATCGTGGACGCGCGGAAATTTTCACAGCCTCTCAGGCCTGGGCGTCGGCGCCGCCGGGACCGCTGTGCCGGTCGGTGCCGGTACATCACCCAGTTCCACCGTGACCCGCGGGATCTTGCCCGTGAAGCGGGATTTCGCCTCCGAGCCGATCGCCTCGACCACTGGCGTCCCCAGGTCGATGCCGACGTCCGCGGTTTCGTCCGCCGAAAACATGCCCGGCTGCGTGCGCTCGATGCGACCTCGCGCGACTTGCCGGTCATTCACGAACAGCGTCCCGACGCCTCCCTTGCCGGGGCCGCCGCCGTCGTAGGCGAAGTCGAAGCGGATCGTCGCCTTGCCCGGGGCAAGCTTGCCGGTGCCGACGATCGAGCTGCGCTGCAGGCCGAGGAAGTTGTAGTCGTAGCCCGGCACGCCGTCCTTCATGTACAGCGACCAGCCGCCGAAGCGCCCGCCCTGCGCGATGATGGTGCCATTGGCGCCACCCTCGGGCACCTCCACTTCGGCCGTGATCGCCTTGGACCTGTTCTTCACGTTGATGAACACGTTTTCCATCATCCCCGTCATACCTTCGGCAAGGGTCAGCGAGCTGCGTCCGGCCATCAGGTCGGGACGCCCCACGTTCGCCGCGATGGTACGTTGCATCGTCCGGTCGTCCATCGGCAGCACGTGATACTTCCCGGCCTCCTGCAGGAACAGCGCCTGCATCTCGGCGAGCTTCTGCGGGTTCTGCGCGGCGAGGTCATTGGCCAGGCTGAAGTCCGCGCGCACGTCGTACAGTTCCCAGGTGTCGTTCTCGAGCGGCCTGCGCGGGGTCTGCTCCCACGGCGCCCGGTGGATGGTGCGTGCCAACCAGCCGTCATGGTAGATGGCGCGGTTCCCGGCGATTTCGAAGTACTGCGTGGTATGGCGATCCTTCGCCCTGGCGTCATCGAAGGTGTAGGCCATGCTCACACCCTCGATCGGGATCTGCGGCGTGCCGTTCACCACCCTGGGCTCCGGCAACCCGGCCGCCTCGAGCACGGTCGGCGCGACGTCGATCACGTGACTGAACTGCGTGCGGATCTCGTTGCGGGCCTTGATCCCCTTGGGCCAGCTGACCACCAGGCCGTTGCGGGTGCCGCCGAAGTCCCCCGCCACCTGCTTCATCCAGCCGAAGGGCGCATTCAGGGCCACCGACCAGCCTGCCGCCATGTGCGGGTATGTCTCGGGGCCGCCCCAGCTGTCCATGCGTTGCAGCAGGTCGGGCACCCGCTCCTGCACGCCGTTGAAATACGTGTACTCGTTGAACATGCCGTTCTCGCCACCCTCGCCGCTGGCGCCGTTGTCGCCGGCGATGTAGAAGACGAGCGTGTTGTCGGCCTGTCCGGTCCTGCGGATGGCCTCGAGCATCCGCCCGATCTCGTGGTCGGTGTAATCGAGGAAGGCCGCGAATACCTCCGCCTGGTGCGTAAACAGTCGTTTCTCGTCGGCCGAGAGCGTGTCCCAGTCCTTGATCGCGTCCGCCTTGGGCGCGAGCTTCGTGCCCGGGGGGACGACGCCCAGCCTGATCTGCCGCGCCAGCGTTTCCTCGCGCAGCGTGTCCCAGCCCTGGTCGAACTTGCCCTTCCAGCGCGCGATCCACTCCTTGGGCACGTGGTGAGGCGCGTGCGTGGCGCCAGGCGCGAAATACACGAAGAAGGGTTTGTCGGGCGTGATCGCCTTCTGGTACTCGATCCAGGCCACCGCCTTGTCGGTCATGTCGGTCATGAAATGGTATTCAGGGTCGTCGGGGAGCTCGACCTGCGTGACGCCGTCAAAGAGAAAAGGTGCCCACTGGTTGGTCTCGCCACCGATGAAGCCATAGAACTTGTCGAAGCCCTGACGCGTGGGCCAGCGATCGAAAGGACCCGAGACGCTGGTTTCCCACGCGGCGGTCTCGTGCCACTTGCCGAAGGCCGCCGTGCTGTAGCCATTGAGACGGAGCATTTCGGCCAACGGTGCCGTGGCATTCGGGACCTGTCCGGTATTGCCGGGAATGCCGGTTGCCATCTCGGTGATGAAACCCATGTTCACCGTGTGATGGTTGCGCCCGGATTTCAGCGCGGCCCGCGTCGGAGAGCACAGTGCGGTGGTGTGGAAGTTGTTGAAGCGCAGTCCGTCCTTTGCCAGCGCATCGAGCGTCGGCGTGGGGATCGGACCACCGAAGGTGCTGGTGGCACCGAATCCCAGGTCATCGATCAGCACGATCACGACGTTCGGAGCGCCGGCCGGCGCTTTCACCGAAAAGGCCGGAGGCGCCGTCGCCTTGCTTGCGTCGGTCTCGGTATACGCTGGCCGATCCGGTTCCGCGAGCGGCAGCACGGTGCGGTCCGGCGTGGCCGCGGCCACGCCGGCACCTGGGGCCACGAGACACAACACCGCCCCGACGTGCCGCATCCGGGTCGCGAGCAATTTACCGGTCCATCGACCAACCATGCTGTTCTCCTTGCTGGATCGCCAGGATCCCCGCGATCCAGGCGACGACGCGTCGTCCGTGCGCGAGTCTTATCGCGCGAAAGGGCTGTCTCGCACAAGTACCGCGGGCAGCAACCACCTTTCATCCGGGTTATCACGGCTTTCCCCGGCGCTTCCTCTGCCCAGCCACCCGGTGCCGGCAATCCGCATGGGACGGCTGGCCGTCGTGGCCACGCCGCACACCGAGGCGCAGTTGCTCGACTACGCGCAGCAGGCTACCGCCGAGCAGGTGCAGCGGCGCTGCCAGCAATTGCGCAACGCCGACCGTGCGGCGTCCACGCACGGCGTGAACGAGATCCACCGCAACCGCTTCCTGTGCCGCTCGCTTGACGGCTCCGGGCGGATGACGATTTCCGTCGAGCTCACCGAGGAGGCGGGCGCGCTGGTGATGGCGGCGCTGGAGCGCGCAGCGAGCTGCCGATCGAGAGCGTTCGCCGTCTGTGCTGCGATGCCACCGCCGTGGCGATCAGCGATGACGAAGTCGCACCGCTGATTCGAGAGCATTTTTTCCCAGGCGGCAGGTGCCCGAACTCAAGCACCGCGCGCTTGCGTGCGACGCTGCTGAAGTACGTGTGGTCGCTGCGCGAAGCACTGGGGCGCTGGGCGCGCACGCCAAGGGCTACAGCATCGACATCGTGCCGCCGCCGGCGCGGGACTTTGATTCTCAGCCCGGAAAATGCCGGTGAGCATGCGCGTGTTCGGCATGCACGGCTCCATGCGTATCGTCTCCCGCGCATGCTGCATTGCCCGCAGGTGCGGATCACGGTGCTGTAGACGACGGAGCGCAGCATCCAGGTCGGCCGCGAATCGGAACCGATCTTCATTGCCAAGTACAAGGACGTGCTGCATCTGCCGCTGGAGCAGGCCCGGGAGCACCTCCGCGTACGCTACGTCGACACCAGCGCCCAGACCGCCATCTACGAGGAGCGCGTGCCGGCGCTGATCGGTTCTGTCGCTGGCGTCCAGAAATGCCTTGTTTAGCGGGATTTTCTCGAAAACGCAAACCGACAGGATCTGCAGCAAAGTGTAGAGCGAGGCATCGAGTTGAAGCTCCTTCCTGACGATCGCGATGAGCACATAGGTAGCGACGGCGCACCAAATTTGTGTTTTCACTGCGTTCTCGCTCGTGCCGAGGAATTTCTTTATGCGCAGGTGCTGCTTGATCCACTTGAAGAACAGTTCGACCTGCCCGCGGCTTTTGTAGAGTGCCGCGACCGTGAGAGGCGGGAGCGTCGTGTTGTTGGTCAGAAATACCAACGTCTTGCCCGACTCGGGATCCTTGAATCGAATGCGCCGCAGCTGCTCGGGATAGTGCTTGTGGGCGTAGAACCCGTTCAGTGCGATACGCTGATCGCAGATCACTCCAGTGGTTCGGTCAGTACTGGCCGAATACACCCGTCGGGCGTCCATCCCACGCTTGCTGCGCGTGACGAAGAACGCCCCGACCTGATGCATCCGGTAGAGCCTGGTGAAGTCCAGATACCCGCGATCCATCACATAGAACGCTCCCGCCTCGATCGGCAGGATATCCAGCACGTACCGAAATCGCGCGGCATGCCGCGTGACAGCGAGCTCACTCCCGGCGAACATGCGTTCGCTCAGCTCCGTGCCGGGACAAGCCGTGACCAAACCTTTTGGTGACTCACTTCGCCGACGTCGCGAACTACTACGCCGCTTTCCGTCCGCGCTATCCGGCGGCGCTGTTCGATTGGCTGGCAGGCCAGGCACCGGACCGATCCCTGGCCTGGGATTGCGCGGCCAGCACCGGCGTTCGCCATGACTGCGCACTGGTCGCTGCCGCAGTTGCTCGGCTATCTGCGCAGCTGGTCGGCGACGGCACGCTATGTGCGGGAACGGGGTGTCGATCCCGTGCTCGAGCTCGGCGCACAACTCGCCACGCTGTGGGGCGACACCGAT
>CAUJIL010000130.1 GCA_963204845.1 Pseudomonadota bacterium
GTTCGGCCTGTGGCCGAACAGGGTGTGCCGAAGATGTCCGGGCACAGCCCGGACCTACGCGAGATCGCCCCAGAGGTACTGCAGGATCGCCAGCGCCGCGACCGGCGCGGTCTCGGTGCGCAGCACGCGTGGCCCCAGTGACCACGGCGTGAAGCCTGCGGCGCGCGCGCGTGCGAACTCGCCGTCGTCGAGGCCGCCTTCCGGCCCGACCAGCACGCGCACCGCCGTCGGCGCCGGCAGCGGTGCGAGCGCGCCGCTGTCGGCCGTGTGCAGCACCAGCCCCGGAACCTCGGTGTGTTCGGCGAGCCAGCGGTCCAGCACAACCGGCTCGCCGATCACCGGCACGCGGTTGCGCCCACTTTGCTCGCAGGCGCTGATCGCGACCTGCCGCCAGTGGCGCAGCCGGTTGTCCCTGCGTCCGCCGTCGAATTTCGCATTGCAACGTGCCAGCAGCAGTGGCGTTATCGTCGCGACGCCGAGTTCGGTGCACTTCTGCACCGTCCAGTCCATGCGCTCCCCGCGCGCGAGCCCGATGCCCAGGTGCACGGCAAGCGGGCTGTCGGCGGCGCTGTCGGCGGCGGTTCCGAGCGCGAGTTGCAACGTGTGGCGCCCGAGCGACTCCAGCGTCGCCGTGAACTCCGCTCCGCTGCCGTCGAACACCCGCAGCCGCGCGTCCTGCTCGAGGCGCAGCACGTTGCGCACGTAATGCGCGGCGGGGTCGTGCAATTCGACGGTGGTGCCCGCCACCAGCGGCTGTTCGACGAGCAGGCGCGGGATGCGCATCGTCAGAGCAACCCGGCCTCGCGGCAGATCGCGAGCGTGGGCGCGGCCTGGTTCATCGTGTCGAAGTGCAGCCCCGGCGCACCGCCGTCGAGCAGCCGGCGGCACAGCCCGGCGACGAAGCTGGTCGCGAACTCGCGGGTTCCGGCCTCGTCGTCCTGCAGCGCCTCGAGGCGGTAGTGCAGCCAGCGCGGGATCTCGGCGCCGCAGTTGCGCGCGAAGCGCGCGAGGTTCTGGTAATTGAGGATCGGCATGATGCCGGGATAGATCGGTTGCGCGATGCCTTCGGCACGGCAAGCCTGCACGAAATGGAAGTAGGCGTCGGCGTTGTAGAAGAACTGCGTGATGCCATTGTCGGCACCGGCATCGAACTTCTTCTTCAGGAAGCGGATGTCGGTGGCGAAGTCGCGCGCCTGCGGGTGCATCTCCGGGTACACGGCGACCTCGATGGTGAAGTGCGCGCCGGTGTGTTCGCGCACGAAACGCACCAGCTCGCTGGCGTGGATCATCTGCGACATGCCTCCCACGCCCGAGGGCAGGTCCCCGCGCAGCGCCACCAGCCGGCGGATGCCGTGGTCGCGGTAGACTGTCAGCAGCTCGAGGATCAGCGACTCGTCGTCGCCGCCGAACGACAGGTGCGGCGCCACCGCGCTGCCGCCGCGCGCGAGTTCGAGCACCACGTCGCGGGTGGTCTCGCGGGTCGAGCCGCCGGCGCCGTAGGTCACCGACGAGAACGCGGGCGCGAGCACCCGCAGTTCCTCGTGCGCGGCGAGCAGCTTGAGGCGCCCGTCCGCGGTCTTCGGTGGAAAGTACTCGCAGCTCAGCCGCCGTCCGGTGCTGGATCGTGTCATCGCCGGCGTCTCAGTAGCGGTACTGCTCGTTCTTGAAGGGCCCGTCGACCGGCACCTTGATGTAGTCCGCCTGCTCGGCGGTCAGGCGCGTGATGACGCCGCCGAAGCCCGCGACCATGTGCCGTGCCACTTCCTCGTCGAGGCGCTTCGGCAGCACCTCGATGCTCAGCGCAGCCGGTTTCATCTCGGGCTCGAGGTCGGCGAAGCGGCGCTCGAACAGGTAGATCTGCGCCAGCACCTGGTTGGCGAAGGAGCCGTCCATCACCCGCGAGGGGTGCCCGGTCGCGTTGCCGAGGTTCACCAGGCGGCCTTCGGAGAGCAGGATCAGGTGGTCGTTGGAAGCGCGGTCGCGGTAGATCTGGTGCACCTGCGGTTTGACCTCCTCCCACTCCCACGCGCGACGCATGAAGGCGGTGTCGATCTCGTGGTCGAAGTGGCCGATGTTGCACACCACCGCGCCGCACTTGAGCGCGGCCAGCATGTGGCGGTCGCAGACGTCGCGGTTGCCGGTGGCGGTGACCACGAGGTCGGTCTGCGCGAGCAGCGCGCGGTCGATGCACGCGGCGGTGCCGTCGTTGAGGCCGCCGAGGTACGGCGAAACCACCTCGTAGCCGTCCATGCACGCCTGCATCGCGCAGATCGGATCGATCTCGGCGACGCGCACGATCATGCCTTCCTGGCGCAGCGACTGCGCCGAGCCCTTGCCGACGTCGCCGTAGCCGATCACCAGCGCCTTCTTGCCGGCGAGCAGGTGGTCGGTACCGCGCTTGATCGCGTCGCTCAGGCTGTGGCGGCAGCCGTACTTGTTGTCGTTCTTGGACTTGGTGACCGAGTCGTTCACGTTCACGGCCGGCACCTTCAGCGTGCCGAGGCGCAGCATTTCCTGCAGGCGCAGCACGCCGGTGGTGGTTTCCTCGGTGATGCCGTGCACCTGGTCGAGCAGGTGCGGGTAGCGTTCGTGGAGGATGCCGGTGAGGTCACCGCCATCATCGAGCACCATGTTGACCGGCCACGGCGCGCCGTCCTTCAGGATGGTCTGCTCGATGCACCACTCGTACTCCGGCTCGGTCTCGCCCTTCCAGGCGTAGACCGCGATGCCGCGCGCGGCGATCGCCGCCTCCGCGTGGTCCTGAGTGGAAAAGATGTTGCACGAGGACCAGCGCACCTCGGCGCCGAGCTCGACCAGCGTCTCGATCAGCACCGCGGTCTGGATCGTCATGTGCAGGCACCCCAGGATGCGGGCGCCGGCCAGCGGTTTGCCATCACGGTAGCGCGTGCGCAGCGCCATCAGCGCGGGCATCTCGGTCTCGGCGATGGCGATCTCGCGCCGCCCCCAGGCAGCCAGTCCGATGTCGGCGACCTTGTAGTCGGTGAAGGTCTTCTGTGCGGTGTTCATGTCTAATTCCTCTGAATCCCCGTCAATGGGGTGGTCGGTTCGTGCTGGCCGGTGCGGCGGACGGTCCCTGAAAACTCCCGCGACGTCCGCCCGCTCGGGGCTGTGCAATCTTGCCTTCGTACGTCTTCGAGTCGGTTGCCCGATCAGTTCCGGTTCACAATGCCTTCGCGAGCACCGCCGCGCGGTCGGTGCGCTCCCACGTGAAGTCGGCGTCCTCGCGGCCGAAATGGCCGTACGCGGCGGTGGCGCGGTAGATCGGGCGCTTGAGGTCGAGCATCTCGATGATGCCGCGCGGGCGCAGGTCGAAGTGCTCGCGCACCAGCTCGACGATCTTCGCGTCCGGCAGCTTGCCGGTGCCGAAGGTGTTCAGCGAGATCGAGGTCGGCTCGGCCACCCCGATCGCGTACGAGACCTGGATCTCGCAGCGGTCCGCGAGGCCGGCGGCGACCAGGTTCTTGGCGACGTAGCGGCCCGCGTATGCGGCCGAGCGGTCGACCTTGGACGGGTCCTTGCCCGAGAACGCGCCGCCGCCGTGGCGTGCCATGCCGCCGTAGCTGTCGACGATGATCTTGCGCCCGGTCAACCCGCAGTCGCCGAGCGGGCCGCCGATGACGAACTGGCCGGTCGGGTTCACGTGGTACTTCGTTCCCGCGTGCAGCCACTCCGCCGGCAGCACCGGGCGGATGATCTCGTCGATCACCGCCTGGCGCAGATCGGCGTGCGCGATGCCGGGCGCATGCTGGGTCGAGACCACCACCGCGTCCACCGCGACCGGGCGCCCGTTGTCGTAGCGGATCGTGACCTGGCTCTTGGCGTCCGGGCGCAGCCACGACAGCACGCCGTGCTTGCGCAGGTACGCCTGGCGGCGCATCAGGCGGTGCGCGTAGGTGATCGGCGCGGGCATCAGCACGTCGGTCTCGTTCGAGGCGTAGCCGAACATCAGCCCCTGGTCGCCGGCGCCCTGCTCCTTGGTGTCGCTGGCGTCGACGCCCATCGCGATGTCGTGCGACTGCTTGCCGATCGCGTTCAGCACCGCGCACGAGGCGCCGTCGAAGCCGATCTCGGAGCTGTCGTAGCCGATGTCGAGGATCACCTGGCGGATCAATGCCTCCAGGTCCACGTAGGTATCGGTCGTGACCTCGCCGGCGACGATCGCCATGCCGGTCTTGACCAGCGTCTCGACCGCGACCCGCGCGTGTGGGTCGTCCTTCAGGATCGCATCGAGTACCGCGTCCGAGATCTGGTCGGCCATCTTGTCCGGATGGCCCTCGGAAACGGATTCCGAGGTGAAAATCGCGTATTCGCTCATGGTCGTGCCCTTGTCTGCTCAAGCCGTTCGATGAAAAACCCGCACCTGGATGCGGAAACCGTTGCGCAGCGCGAGATAGACGCTCTCGCCCTCCTCGAGTCCCGCCGCGCCGCTCCAGTGCGACAGCGCCTCGGGCGCAAATCCCAGCCACAGATCGCCGCAGGCCTCGCGCGCCCACGCCTGGGCGTGCGCGCAGAGATCGGTCAGCAGCAACAGCCCGCCGGGGCGCAGCGCCGCGGCGAGGTCACGCAGCACCCCGGCCGGCGAGGCCGTGTGGTGCAGCACCATGTTCGCCACCACCAGGTCCGCGGTGGCCGCCAGCGCGCGTGCCGCGGCGCTGTCGCCGTGCACCAGTTCCACGTTCGCGAGCCGCTCGGCGGTGCAGCGCTGGCGCGCCTGCGCGAGCATCTCGGGCGCGTTGTCGATCGCGACCACCCGCCGGCTGCGGCGTGCCAGTGCCGGCAGCAGCCAGCCGTCGCCCGGACCCAGTTCCACCGCCAGCGCGCAGCCCCCGGGCAACAGCGCCGCGAGCAGTTCGCCCACCGCGCCGGCGTACTGCGCGCAGGGCGCAATCAGTTCCTGCTGGGCGTGGAACTTCGGCGCATTCGCCGCGAAGAACCCGCGCGAGCTCAGCGCGCGCGCCTCCTGCACCGCGGCGATCCCGCGCGCGGTCGCCTCTTCCAGTTCCAGGCGGTCGACGGCCGCCAGGATCGCCTGCAGTGGCGGGTCGAGCTCCTCGGCCATCGCGCGGTGGCTGCGGCTGTAGTAGATCGACGTACCTTCGCGACGCCGCTGCACCAGCCCCGCCTCGGCCAGCACCTTCAGGTGGTGGCTCATCGCCGGCTGGCGCATGCCGAAGATCTGGCACAGCTCCAGCACCCCGTAGGCGTCGCGCGCCAGCGAACGCAGGATCTCCACGCGCAGCGGATCGCCGGCCGCGCGGCACAGCCGGCTCAGCCCTTCGTAGCTGCCGGGAGTCTGGAGGGGGGTTGCACCGAGCGTCATGGGGGCGCAGTCTAGCAGCGTTGCCAGTGATATATCAAAAAAATTCGATGCAATAGTTTGCGCGCGGATTACCAAAGCGCCGCGCCGGCGGTTCCGCCGGCCCGCGCGCTGGGGGACAATAGGCGCCCGATCCGCCGCACTGTCATTCCCGCAGGAGCCTCCCGCATGCCCACGCGCCCCGAACTGGCCAACGCGATCCGCGCCCTCAGCATGGACGCCGTGCAGAAAGCCGAGAGCGGCCATCCTGGCGCGCCGATGGGCATGGCCGACATCGCCGAGGTGCTGTGGAACGAGTTCCTGGTCCACAACCCGGCCAACCCGGGCTGGTTCGACCGTGACCGCTTCGTGCTGTCGAACGGGCACGGCTC
>CAUJIL010000131.1 GCA_963204845.1 Pseudomonadota bacterium
CGTGGGCGTCAGGATCAGCACGCTGACGCGCCGGCGCGTGTGCGCGCCATCGCGTGCGATCTGCGCGTGCAGCCGCTGCAGTATCGGCAGCACGAAGCCGGCCGTCTTGCCAGTGCCGGTTTGCGCGCCGGCGAGCAGGTCGCGGCCCTCGAGCACGGCGGGAATCGCGGATTTCTGGATCGGGGTGGGTTCGGTGTAGCCGTGTTCGGCAACCGCACGCACGATCGGGTCACTGAGACCCAGAGCGGAAAAACTCATGGATGGTCCTTGATGGGGTCGACGGCGCGCCGCCCTGGCGGGCGTCAGTCTCGGGCCGGAGGGGATTCGTTGGTTCCGGAAGGGGATGCCGGCAGACTGCGGTCCGGCAGGCGGCAGTGTACCAGCGGCACCGGCGCGCACGCGGCGTCGATCGCGGCATTAATGCCCAGCGCCATGGCGCGCGAAACGCGCTTGCTGCGTACGGTTGACGAAGCGCGAAGGCATCAATATAGTACGCGGCCTTCGCACCCGTAGCTCAGTTGGATAGAGTACCTGGCTACGTACCATGTGGTCGGGAGTTCGAATCTCTCCGGGTGCGCCATTCACAAAAAAGCCCAGCCAGTGCTGGGCTTTTTTGTCTTGCGACCGGCCGTCCGTCGGCCCGCGTCCCTGGCTCAGTGCGCGTTGTCGATCTGCACGGTGCCGCGCCAGTAATAGCAGCGCCAGACGCCATTTTCCTTGCGCCACTTGCCCTCGTGGAAGCCGGCCGTGTACGAGATGGTTTTCCAGGTGCCATCGCCGCTGGTCAGGTGTCCGTAGTGCGAGAAGCGGTCCTTGCTGGTCGCGCGGTCCCCTTTCACGGTCACGATGATGTTCGACAGGATCGTATGGCTGGTGACCTGGCTGGCCATGTTCCATCCGTTGAACATGTAGCCGATGCCGCCCTCCATCGCCTGCCCGTTCCATGCCGGAGGACGGTTGTCCTTGCCGACGAAGCGGAAGTTGAAGCTGGGATAGTCGACGACGGCGTCGTCGGTGAAGATCGAATAGAACTGCTGCGTACCTTTCTCCCACGACTCCGGCCAGGTGGTGGGGTCATTGGCCTTAAAATAGGCTGCATCGGGATTTGGCCATGTGGCGCCGCGCGGCCAGTCGAGCGAGTCGGCATACAGGATCAGTTGGCGCTGGATCGCGAGTTGATCGACCGGTGAGCCGCCATTTTTCGGGTCGGCGAGGGCCGCGCCGACCAGGAACAACGAGAACAGGATCGATGTCACGGCCGTGAGGGTTCTTTTCATTGCAGTGCTCCATTGGCTGGTTGTTATCGGAACCGCGAACTCAGGCTAATGGTCGCTAGGGCATAAAGTCAAGCAGCGTTATCAAGCGCGGTCGGGGTTGCAGCACGGTGCACGGGTGCGCTGTCCGTCTGCAGCGTCGGCCGGTGGCCGAACGACTGTCCGCGTAGGTTCGGCCTGTGGCCGAACATTGCATTCAAAATGTCCGGGCACAGGCCGGACCTACGCGAACAATGTCCGGGCACGGCCCGGATCTACGCGAAACACCGCGGGCGCACAAGTCTCGCGGCGGGGGCCGCGGGTGAGCATAATCCGCGCCCTTCGACGCCGGGGAGGGCGGCACAATGCAGACGATCGGACAGCGCATCGCGGTGGAACTCGGGGTGCGTGCGGAGCAGGTGCAGGCCGCGGTGGCGCTGCTCGACGGCGGCGCGACGGTGCCGTTCGTCGCGCGCTATCGCAAGGAGGTCACCGGCGGGCTCGACGACGTCCAGCTGCGCGCGCTCGAGCAGCGGCTCGGGTATCTGCGCGAACTCGAGGAGCGGCGCGCAGCGATCCGGCGCAGCATCGGCGAGCAGGGCAAGCTGACGCCGGAGCTCGAGGCCACGATCAACGAGGCCGATTCGAAGGCGCGCCTCGAGGATCTCTACCTGCCGTACAAGCCGAAGCGGCGCACCAAGGCGCAGATCGCCCGCGAGGCCGGCATCGAGCCGCTGGCGGACCTGCTGCTCGGCGATCCGGAGCGTGACCCGCAGGCCGAGGCGCAGGCATTCCTCAACACCGATGCCGGTTTTCCCGACGTGAAGACCGTGCTCGACGGTGCACGCCAGATCCTGATGGAACGCTTCGCCGAAGACGCCGAACTGGTGGGGCAGGTGCGCGAGCTGCTGCGCCGCAGCGGCGAGCTGCGCTCGCGGGTGGTCGAGGGCAAGCAGGCCGAGGGTGCGAAGTTCGGCGACTATTTCGCCCACGACGAGCGGTTGGCCAGGGTGCCTTCGCACCGCGCGCTGGCGATGTTCCGCGGGCGCAACGAGGGCGTGCTGCAGCTCGCGGTCGAGTTGCCCGGCAGCGACGAGGCGGCGCTGCATCCCTGCGAGGCGCTGGTGGCGGCGCGTGCCGGGATCGCCGCGCGCGGGCGCAGGGCCGACCCGTGGCTGCTGGACGTGGCGCGCTGGACCTGGCGCGTGCGGTTGTCGCTGCACGTGGTGGGCGATCTGCTCGCGGAGTTGCGCGAGGCGGCGGAAGCCGAGGCGATCCGCGTGTTCGCAGCGAACCTGCGCGACCTGCTGCTGGCCGCGCCGGCCGGACACCGGGCGTGCATCGGACTGGACCCGGGCCTGCGCACCGGGGTCAAGGTGGTCGCGCTCGACGGCACCGGCAAGCTGCTCGAGCACGCCACCATTTACCCGCATGCGCCGCAGAATCGCTGGGCCGAGTCGATCGCGACGCTGGCGCGCATCGCCGAGCGCTGTGGCAGCGAGCTGGTCGCGATCGGCAACGGCACCGCCTCGCGCGAGACCGAGAAGCTGGCCGGCGAGCTGATCGCGGCGCATCCGCGACTCGGGCTGACGCGCGTGGTGGTCAGCGAGGCCGGCGCCTCGGTCTATTCGGCCTCCGAGCTCGCGAGCCGCGAGTTTCCCGACATCGACGTGTCGATCCGCGGCGCGATCTCGATCGCGCGTCGCCTGCAGGACCCGCTGGCCGAACTGGTCAAGATCGAGCCGAAGTCGATCGGGGTCGGGCAGTACCAGCACGACCTGAACCAGCACCGGCTCGCCAAAAGCCTCGACGCGGTGGTCGAGGACTGCGTGAACAGCGTGGGCGTGGAGCTGAACAGCGCCTCGGCGGCGCTGCTCGGACGCGTGTCGGGCCTGCGCGGGGCGCTGGCACAGGCGATCGTCGAGCACCGCGACCGCAACGGGCCGTTCCGCAACCGCGAGGCCTTGCGTGCGGTGCCACGGCTCGGCGAACGCACCTTCGAGCAGTGCGCGGGCTTCCTGCGCATCACCCGCGGCGACAACCCGCTCGATGCCTCGGCGGTGCACCCGGAGTCGTATCCGGTGGTGGAGCGCATCGCGGCCGCGCAAGGTTGTTCGGTACGGGAACTGGTCGGCAACGCCGAACGCGTGCGCGCGATCGAGCTGCGGCGTTTCGTGACGCCGGAAACCGGGGAGCCCACGCTGCGCGACATCCTGCGCGAACTGGAAAAGCCCGGCCGCGACCCGCGGCCGGCGTTCCGCACCGCGGCCTTCGCCGACGGCGTCGAGAAACTCTCCGACCTGCGTCCCGGCATGGTGCTCGAGGGCGTGGTCACCAACGTGGCGAACTTCGGCGCCTTCGTCGATATCGGCGTGCACCAGGACGGGCTGGTGCACGTCTCGGCACTCAGCCGCACGTTCGTGCGCGACCCGCGCGAGGTGGTCAAGAC
>CAUJIL010000132.1 GCA_963204845.1 Pseudomonadota bacterium
GTTGTTGAACTGGTACGCCTTCCAGCCCTGGCGGAGGTCGAACTCGCGCAGCAGCTCGAGGAACGCGTACTCGGCGGCGTTGATGCGCTGTGCGTGGTCGACGAGTTCCTGCTCGAGCTCGTCCAGCGAACGGCGGGGAAGCCTGAACAGCGCGGTCATCGGAAGCTCCTTTTCGCGAGGGCGCGATAACTGTTTAACCATACAGTATTCTATCGGCGCAACGTGATCACGGGAAGGAACGTGTGGTTACAAGAGACCGCGTTGAAATTCCATTTCATCGTGCGGGCGCGTTCGCGCACCGGATCGAGATAAGCTGTCGCATCATTTGCCGGAGGGAGAGGCGATGGGCATTGTGATACGCGAGATCGAGGCGAACGGCATGCGCTTCCGCTGCCGCGAGACGGGTGTCGGCGGCGAGCCGGTGATGCTGCTGCACGGATTTCCGGAAACCTCGTGCATGTGGCTGCCGCTGCTCGATCGGCTGGAGGCCGAGGGCTATCACGCGCTCGCTCCGGACCAGCGGGGATACAGTCCCGGAGCCAGGCCGGAAGGGATCGCGAACTACGATTACGCCGCGATCGCCTCGGACGTGTTCGCGCTCGCCGACGCGCTGGGCTGGCACCGTTTCCACCTGGTCGGGCACGACTGGGGCGCCGGCGCCGGCTGGTCCGCGCTGGCGGTCGATCCGGCGCGTATCGCGAGCTGGACGGCGCTCTCGGTGCCGCATCTCGGCGCCTTCGGCAACGCGATCCGCAGCGACGCGGACCAGGCCCGGCGCAGCGGGTACATCTCGCACTTCCAGACGCCCGGGGTCGCCGAGGCGGAGTTCGCCGCGGACGGTTGCGCGCTGCTGCAACAGGTCTGGAGCGCCTGCGACGACGCCACCCGGGCGGACTATCTGGAAGTGTTCTCCCAGCCCGGGGCGTTGCGTGCGACGCTCGACTGGTACCGCGGCACGCGGGGCATCGATCCGCACGACGAGCGCGTGCATTTCGGCCCGGTGGCCACGCCGACGCTGTTCATCTGGGGCAACAGCGATAT
This sequence comes from Pseudomonadota bacterium, assembly GCA_963204845.1. Lineage (GTDB taxonomy): Bacteria > Pseudomonadota > Gammaproteobacteria > Pseudomonadales > UBA5518 > UBA5518. The sequence goes on from CAUJIL010000132.1 coordinate 1,042, forward strand.
GGCGATCGGCCGCGCCGCCGTCGAGGCGGGACATCGGTCGATGAGCGGCCCGTACCGCTTCGTCGAACTAGATGCCGGGCACTGGCTGATGCAGGAGGCGCCGCAGCGTGTCGTCGCCGAAGTCCTGGAGATGTTGGGCGCGAATTCGATTCACGACAGCGACGCGATCCGCTGGCGCAACCAGTGATATCCCACGCGTTCCTGCTCGAGCCGCATGCGCGGCTGGATGCGGTCGAAGCGCAGATCGTCGTACAGCGCGGCTTCGTCCGGTGTCAGCCGATCCAGCACATGGCGCGCCGGGTCGGGTTCCTCTGTCCAGTGTTCACGGTGGGCGAGCAGGGTCGCACGGTCCATCAGGAACGATGCTGCCTGCGGCAGGTGACCGCGCAACTGGTCGAGGATCGCGAAGCCGTGCGTGTCGATGTCGCCCCAGTAGTACACCGCACAGCGGCCGAGCCATGCGACGTCGGCGAGGTTGGCCCAGCCGTAACCGGCACCGAAGATGACGATGGACCCGCGGACCGGCGCAAAGGCCAGGAAGTTCGTTTCGTTCTCGGTGATGAACACCCGGCTCAGCGGCAGCGTCAGTGAAGCGAAGCTCGCCGCGTCGAGCGTGATGTCGGGATGTGCGTGGTCGCCGGGGATGCACTGCAGCGCCGGGTCGAGCACGCGAAAGCGGATCCGCAGCGGCTTGTCGAGGAAACCGAACCGTCGGGTGAACCGGGCGACGCCGGTCGCCGTGGCGTCGATGGCGTTCGCAGGCATGGCCAGGTCCAGCAGTTCGCCCAGTACGCCGCGATGCGCCTCGATGAACTTGCTGTCCACTCCCGGCGCATCCACTTGTCGCAGGTAGATGCCGGGACGCGGGTGTGCCTGCAGCCATTCGACGACGGCCAGCAGACGATCCCAGCGGGCGTGGAGTTCCAGCGCCTGGTGCGGTCGCCGTTCGAGCCATGCCAGCACCGCGGGCTGCCTTGCAGCGGTGCGCTGCCACAGGGTGCGGAATCGCTGTGCCGCGGGCGCCTGGCCGATCAGCGCCAGCGCGTCGTCGAGCGAATCGATCCAGACGGCGGCCGGCACGCGCTGGCGGCCCTGCACCCGATGCGTCCACTCGCGCCACTCGATGCGCACCCGCGGTGTGTCCGTTACGGTGCGGATCCAGTCACGCACGGCCTCGAAGCGATCGGACAGATCGTTCGCCTGTGGCGTCCTCAGCTGCAGGCGCAGCGGCCAGTCGAGCCCGGGGCCGACGCAGTCGCGCAGCAACTCACCGCGATCCCAGCGGCGTTGCACCTGAGCGCGCAACTCGACCGCGGTGGACCAATTCATGGCGACGTCCCGCTCTCCGCGGACTTGCGCGCCTTGAACTCCTCGATCGTGAGGCACCGCAGCCGCGAGTCGCGTCCGCCCTCGTTGTGCACGAAACCCACGCTGGAGACGAAGGGTTCGATGATGTGGATCTTCTGCAGCGGCGTGACGATCAGCAACTGCAGATTGAGCTCCTGGAACAGTCGCAATCCGTACTGGGCCGATTCGTCCGAGCCGCGCCCGAAGGCTTCGTCGATCACCACGAAACGGAACGAGCGCGAGCGTACCGCTCCCCACTCGAGACCGAACTGGTAGGCGAGGCTCGCGGCCAGCACCGTGTAGGCCAGTTTCTCCTTCTGGCCTCCCGATTTGCCGCCCGAATCCGAGTAGTGTTCGTGTTCGCTGTGGTCGGCGCGCCAGCGTTCGCTGGCCGAAAACAGGAACCAGTTACGCACGTCGGTCACCTTGGCGGTCCAGCGCCGATCCACGTCGGACAGGCCCTCGCGTCCGCGGAAACGGTCGATGATCGCCTTGACCTGCAGGAACTTGGCCTCGGAATACTGCTCGTCCTGCGATCCGGTCAGCGCGCCTTCGGTGCAGGCGCGCAATTCCTGCTGAAAGTCCCGGATCTCGCCGTCGGGGCTCGGTTGCGCGACCAGTCTGATGTAGCGCCCCGGGTTGTAGTCGATCACCTGCAGCGAGCGGTTGATGAAGTCCACACGTTCGCGGATCGTTTCGCGCTCGCGTGCGAGCTGCGCATTGAAGTTCGCGATTTCGTTGATGGTGTTGACGTTCAGCAGCTCCTTGAAGCGGGCCTCGAAGCGGGGCAGGTCGTCGCGCTGCAGTCCATCGAGCAGGCGCGCGTACTCGTCCAGCGCCGCGAGGCTCACGTCCATCTCGACCGTCTCGGCCTTGAACTCCTCCTTGAATCCGCGCATGGCGTTGGCTATCCGCACGGTGAGGTTCGCGAGGCGCTTGTCACTGGCGTCGATGCGGTCCTGCAGCCAGGTGCGCAGCTCGCGTTCCCGGTTGTCACAGGACTCGACCGACAACTGGTGTTCACCGAGCGCCTCCCGACGCCAGCCGTCGAGACGCGTCGCGCGAGTCTCGTCGATCGGTGCGGCCTCGCACACGGCGCGCTCCTGATCCCGGAGCTCCTCAGCCGTTTCGATCCGGCCCTTGATCTCGCCGCGCCGCCCGAGCGCCTCGTTCAGTCTGGTGTCGATCCCGCTCAGCCGCTCGCGCGCGTCCTGCAGCTGCCGGCCGAGTTCCTGCAGCGTATTCGACGCCCGCTCGAGGCGATCGCGCTCGTCGGTGAGCGCCGCGATCTCGCGCACCGGGCATTGCCAGTCGATGTCGGCGAAGCGCGTGAACTCCTCCAGACGGGCCAGTGCGTCGAGACGGTCCTGGAGCTGCCTACGTTCCTCGAGGATTCCGGCAATGCGCGTGCCCAGCGCGGCCAGCTGCGCTTCCAGACGTTCGCGCTGGTCCTGCAGCGCGCGCAGCTTGTCCGTGTTGCTCCATCCCAGCACGTAGCGGCTGCGGTCGTCGATACGGCTGCGGTCGTCCTTTTCGTGGCGTCCGGTCGGATCCTTGATCTGGCCGCTCAGCGTGATCGCGCGCGCCTCGCGACGGAACTGCTCGGCGGTATCGCAGCAGGCCATGTCGAAGCGGTGGCGCAGCTCCCGCTCGAGCCACTCGTAATGCGCCGAGTCCGGTTTGACGGCGAGCTTCGTCACCAGCGACTGCGGGTGAAGACGGGCGCCGGCGCTGTCCTTTCCGGGGCGTACGTGGAAATAGACGAGGCGGGCGTTCAGGTGCTGGCGGTTCACCCAGTCGGCCACCGCGCGGTAGTGTTCCTCGGGTACCAGCAAGGAAAGGCCGAAGCCGCGCAGCAGGCGCTCCGCCGCACCTTCCCATTCGCGCTGGTCTTCGCGCACCTGGATCAGTTCGCCGGCGAACGGCAGCTCGTCCTCCGCGATCGCCAGCGCCTGGCACAATGCGTCGCGGATGCGCACCTGTGCTGCCTCGATATTGCTCCTGCGACGCTTCAGGCTCTCGATCTCCTGGGCCAGCCTGCCATGTTCCTCGCGCCCCTTGCGCAGCGCGAACGATTCCTCGCTCTCACGGTTCTCGAGATCGGCGATACCTTGACGCAGCGATTCCGCGCGCGCACCGATCGACGCTTGGCGGCCCAGGAACTCCGCCTCGTCGGCGGGTGGCGGCTCCTCGATGCGCGCCAGCAGCTCGGCGTAGCGCCCGGCGCGCTGCAGGCGCTGGTTTTTGTCCGCTTCCTTGCGACCGATCTCGGCGTTCAGGTGCTCGAGACGGTCGCCGCCGTTGTCGCGCACGGCGCGCTCGAGGTTGCCGACTTCGGCGCGCTCGGCGTCGCGCTCGACGCTCAGCCGACCGATCTGCGCCTCGAACCGCGCGGCATCCTGTGCGAGCAGCGCGAGTCGCCGCTCGAGCAATTCACCCTTGAGCGTGGCGAAGTAGGGCCGCAACGCATCGCGCCCGTCGCGGAGCTCCCTAATTTCCCCGGTGAGCGCTTCATGCCGATTCCCGTCGGCGACCAGGGGTGTGAGCAACTCGACCTGACGCTTGGCCCGCAGCACGGAGCGATGCGCGCGGTCGAGATCGTCGAAATGATCGATCAGCGCTTCGAGACGACCGCCCACATCGAAGGGCTCCAGCATGTGGCTGCGAACGAAGTCCGTGAGGTTGCCGACCGATTTCATCGAAACCGTCTGGTGGAACAGTTCCAGCGCCTGCTCGTGCTCGATGCCGAAGCGCCGGCGGAACCATGCGCCGTAGGGTGGAAAGCTGTCCCAGAGCTCGCAGCTTCCCGCGCGCAGCCGTTTGCGCAACGCGCCGACGTCGTTGCCGAAGCCCGCGAAGTCCCCGGCGATCGACAGTGCCCGCTCGGCCGCGACGAACAGGCGCGCCGGCTGACCCTGCGGCTCCTTGAGCCAGAACACCTGCGCCAGCGTCACCGATTGCCCGTAGCCCTCGTTGCGAAACACGCCGAGAATCACCGTGTAGCTGGACGCATCGCGCAATGCCACGGGGCGGGAAGTGCCGGTTACCTCGTTGCGTTCGCTCTTGTAGTGGCCGAGCACGTAGGATCGCAGGCTGCGCTCGCGCGAGTCGGCGCCGGCCGCCTTGTTGTAGGCGACGCGGTGCGCCGGTACCAGCAGGGTGGTGAGGGCATCGACCAGCGTGGATTTGCCCGAACCGATGTCGCCGGTCAGCAGGCCGTTGTGGCCGTCGAGTTCGAAGCGCCACACGCGGCGGTCGAAGGTGCCCCAGTTCAACACCTCGAGCCGCTGCAGTCTGAACCCCACACGGGTGTCGTCGGCCACGAAATCCAGCGCGAGACTCGCTTCGTCAGTCATCCTTCGTCCCCTTCGCATCGCCGGCCGTGGCCAGCGCCGTGCGGTAGCCCTCCAGTCGCGCATCGAAGTCGGCCAGCCACTGCGCGTCGACGAAGGCTTTCAGGATGCGCCTGACCTCGTATAACCCCCGATCCTGCGTGCTGCCGGCCGTGGGCTTCAGCCGGCGCAGGAAGCCGAGATCGACCACCTTGCCGATCGTCGCGTCCACGCGGTCGACCAGACGTGCCTCGTTGCTGCCGTCGGGGAGGAATACCCGCATCAGTTCCGCGATTTCGTCGCGCGACAGGACCAGGCGCAGTTCGCCACCGCCGGCGTCGAATTCCGCGAGGCGCTTGCGCAGCAACGCGAGCATCAGGCTCACGGCGTAGGAAAGTGGCCGGCGCGCGACCAGCCTGGGCAGGCGGGGCCCGGCGTCGGCCTCGCCCGGATCCGGACGGCCGCTCAGGAACGCATGACCTTCGGCCTCGTCGAGCACCAGGTCGAGCAGCAGCACCGCGGCGTATTCGCGAACACGCGCCTGCAGGCGCAGCAGGCTGGCCCACACGTGCTCGTCGTCGTCGCGATACAGCACGCCCTTCAGCAGGTACACCAGCAAGGTCGACAGTTCGGGCACCGCGGGCAGCGCGCCGAGCGTGGGATCGGGTTCGGGCGCATCGAACGCCTCGCTGTTGATCATCGTGTTCTCCGTCGGTGCAGCGTCAGCGGATGAAGATCACGCGGGGCAGCAGCGCGCGGCGCTCGACCGGCGCGCCGTCCGGGTCCCTGGTTTGCCAGTGGATCGTGTCCTGCAACGTCTCGTCCACGACCGCACGCAACGCTTCCGGGCTGCCTGCCGACGCCTGCTCGTGCGCCAGTTCGAGGTACGCCACCAGTTCGGCGAGCCCCTGCTGCAGTGGTGCGTCTTCCAGCAGTTCGCGCAGCGTGACCTGCTCGCTGGAGCGCAGCGCACGTCGCACGCAGTCGCGCAGCCGCGACTTGTCCACCACGATCCGCTCGAACAGGCGCGCGGTGTCGATGTCCTGCTCGCCGTCGTCCAGCATCAGTTCGGCCAACCGTGGTCTTGTCGCTGGCGTGAACAGCGGCCGCTCGAGCGGCAGTTCGATGTCTGCACCCATCGCGGGAATGGCCATTGTCACGCCAATCGGCGGCGTGTCGCGGATCGCCAGCGCCTTGCTCTCGATGCCGTGCAGCAGTTCCACGATGCGCCGGTTTTCCAGGAACGCACGATCGTCGAGGAATCGGCGCAGCTGTTGCGATAGCCGCGCGACAGTGCGTTGTGTGTGCTCGCCAGCCTCCAGCCAGTCGTGGTGCACGCGCCGCGTGCGCGGGTCGGGTGCGAGCACGGCCACGGCCGGCAGCGCCAGCACCTGGTCCAGCCGCTCGGTGAGTTGCTCCTGGCGCGTGCTGGACATCAGGAAATCCCAGAAGGCGCGGAAGCTGCGTCCCTGGTCGGAGTCACCGATGGCGTCACGCTCTCCCATGATCTCGTCGAGCAGGGAGCCCCGAGCGCCTTCCCACAGCGCGATCTTTTCGCGCACCGTGCGATCGAGTGCCCGAAAGTTGTGCTCCACCTCGCGGAAGTCGGACAGCAGCTCGCGTGCCAGTTGCTGGAACTGCAGGAAGCGGTCCCTGATCGCCGAATCGTCGAGCAGCGGCACGTCACCCGCCAGCACGCGTGCGATCTCGGCGTCCAGTTCGTCGCGTTTGCTCCGCAGTTCCCCGGCGCGCTTCAGCGGGTCGGTCTCGGTGCCGGTGCCAATCTGTTCGAGCAGTGCGAACAGCGTCATCAACCGCGACTCGGTCCCGACGAACGGACGCTCGCTCAGCGAGCGCAGCCACCCGATCGCCTTTTCGGTCGCCGGCGTCAGGTCGAACTGCGCCTCATCCGTGCCGGGTTTGTAGAATTTGCGCAGCCAGCCCTTCTCGGGCGATGCCCAGTCGTTCAGGTAGTCGCGTGCGCCCCTGGGATACGCCTCTGCCCCCAGCTGCTCGCGCAGCGCGAACAACTCGTCCTCGAGTGCCTCCGTCAGATCGGCCTCGTTCATCACGCGCACGTTCGGCGCCACGAACACCCGATGCAGGAAGCTCGCCACCAGCGCAGCGTGCGCCGATGCCAGCAGTCGCCAGGCGGGGTGGCGATCACGCAGGGTGGCAAGGGTGGTGTGGTCCAGTGCGTATCCGTTGTGCATGTTGCGGGAAACATAATTGTGATGCGGGACCGTCGTGCGGGTTCGGTGGCACGGCAGCCGCGCTGCAGTGCGCATGATACGCGTGGAGACGGACGATGCGTCGGGTGTCGAACACGATTCGTGCGGCCGCTGTCTGGAGGCGGTAGGCGGTTTGGGGTCCCGACCGAGTGACGCAGGGCGCCGAACGCTGCACAATCGGCGGCATTCACGGCTTCCCGGTACAGGGGGATTTCAGATGCAGGCGGCGAGCAGCAAGGTGGCGGTGGTGGCGGGCGGTGGCGGAATCGGTGGGGCGACCGCGCGCAAGCTGGCCGCAGCCGGCGTGTCGGTGGTCATCGGCGACCTCAGCGAGGACAACGCGCAGGCCATCGCCGCCGGGATTCGGGACGGCGGCGGGCAGGCGCGCGGTGTTGCCTGCGATGTGCGCGAACAAGGTTCGGTCGACGCATTGATCGCGACCGCCATCGATTCCTTCGGTGGTCTCGATTACCTGCACGTCAACGCGGCCGACCTGCAGATCATCTTCCAGGACAGCAACGCGGTGGACGTGGACCTCGCGGTGTTCGACCGGACCATCGGCGTCAACCTGCGTGGTCATCTGCTGTGCACACGCGCCGCGATTCCGCGCATGCTCGAGCGCGGCGGCGGCGCGATCGTCTACACCACGTCGGCGGCCGCGTTCATCGGGGAGGCCGAGCGACCGTGCTACGCGATGGCGAAGGCGGGCATCAATGCGCTGATGCGCCATGTCGCGAGCCGATGGGGTGGTCAGGGAATCCGGGCCAATTGCGTGGCGCCGGGGTTCGTGGCGACCGAGAACAATCGCAAGACCCTGCCGGCAGGCTTCCTTGAAGAAGCCGTCAAGCGCACCCGCAGCACGCGCGTCGGCACGCCGGAGGATATCGCCGCCATGGTGGCGCTGCTGCTGTCGGAGGAGGGCTACTGGATCAACGGCCAGGTCATCAGCGTGGATGGCGGCGCTACCACGCGTTGATGTGTTCTGGCGGGGACGATGGCGGAAGGGGTGGGATTCGAACCCACGGTAGGCTTTCACCTACGCCGGTTTTCAAGACCGGTGCATTCAACCGCTCTGCCACCCTTCCGACGCGGCCCGCTGTATTGCCGTGGCGGGTGTGTGACCGCCAACGGCGGGTGGCGGATCAGTGTTGCACTCAGTCGCTGCTCACCTCTGCCTCGTGCTGCGGCGTGAGGTCCAGTGCGGCGTTGCCCTGCGCGTG
>CAUJIL010000133.1 GCA_963204845.1 Pseudomonadota bacterium
CCCTTGCCGCCGCCGCCGCCGATCGCCTTCAGGCGGATGCGGTTCTGCGGGTACTTGCGGTACATCTCGGCGACGCGTTTCTCGAGTTCCGCGCACAGCTCCTCGATGCTGAACAGGTCGACCCCGCGGCGGTACGCGGCGTCGAGGACCGCGTCGGCCTGGGTCTCGAGCGCCACGCCGTCGGCGAACACCGAGGCGTCCACCGCGAGTTTCTCGGCCTCGGCGAGCGCGCGCAGCGAGTGGCTGTCCGGGAACTTCGACAGCAGCGTCAGCGCGGTCGCGTTGTCGATTCCCGGCGTCACGCTGACGCCCACCGCCAGCGCGGTACGCTTGGCCTCGTCCTTGAAGCCCGCGCCGCGCACGGTGCGGCTGCACGGACCGATGAACGTGAGCCCGGCCAGCTCGATCGCCTTGACCAGTTCCTCGTCCTCGGACATGAAGCCGTAGCCGGCGAAGATCGAGTCGTAGCCGTTGTCCTTCGCGATCGCGATGATCTGGCGGATGCGCTGCGTGCGCTCCTCCTTCGAGGCGCCGGTGTAATCGGGGACACGGTGCACGCGGCCGGGATCGGTCAGTGTCCGCAGCTCGGGTGCCAGTGCGTTGCTGTAGACGATCGAGTCCTTCTCGGAGAGCAGGATGCCGTAGCCGCGAATGCCCATCTCCTCGAAGACGTCCATCGCCTCGCGCCGGATCGGCCCGCGGCAGATGATCAGCGGGCGCATGTCCTCGCAGGCGAAACTGCGCACCCACGGCGACGGGCTCTGCGCGAGCCGGCGGTCGCGATGCACCAGGGGATTGTTCAGATAGTATTGGTTGCTGCTGCGCACTGGTTGGTTTCCGCGGTGGGTGCCGGTGGTACGGGTGTCAGTGGAACTCGCGCTGCACGCCGGAGAAGGGCTCCGGACGGTAGTGCTCGAGGTGGAACAGGAGGTTCTCCGCGATCACGCGCCGCAGGTCCGACGGCATCACGATCTGCGAGATCGACCCGAGGCTGAGCGCCTCGTTCGGATTCATCAGCTCGCGCTCGTAGCGCTGCGCCAGCGCGGCTTCGCCCTCCTTGACCCACGCATCGACGTGGTGACGCGCGGCGACGATCGCCTCTTCCTCGGCCATGCCCTCCTCGCGCAGGCGCTTCAGCTCCGCGGCGAGCCGCTGCTGGCGCTGGCCGCGGATCGCGCGCAGCTCATCCTTGTAGACGAACTCCACGCCCGCCGGCCCCATCACCGCCGCACGCGTGGTTGGCAGTGCGATCACGAAGTCGGCGCCGGTCGGGTAGTTGTTGTACGAGGCGTAGGCACCGCCGAAGGCGTTGCGCAGGATCACCAGGAAGCGCGGCGTGCGCAGGTCGATGATCGAGTCGAGCATCGCGCGCCCGGCCTGCACGATGCCGCCGGCCTCCTGTTCGCGTCCGGGCAGGAAGCCGGTGGTGTCCTCCATGAACACGATCGGAATGTTGTACAGGTTGCAGAAGCGGATGAAACGTGCGTTCTTGTACGCCGCCGCGATGTCGATCTGCCCCGAGGCGACCGCGGAATTGTTCGCCACGAAGCCGACCACGTGCCCGCCCATGCGCCCGAAGGCGGTGATCGTGTTGCGCGCGCGGTCGGACTGCACTTCCATGAAGTCGCCGTGGTCGCAGATCTGCTGGATGATGATCGCAACGTCGAACGGCGTGTTGAAGCCGGTGGGTGAGTTGAACGCCTTCTTCAGCAGGATGTCGATGTCCCAGGTCTTGCGGTCGACCGGGTCCGAGGTCGGCTGGTAGCGCGCGAGCTCACCGTTGTTGTCAGGGATGTAATTCAGGATCTCGCGCACCTTGCGCAGCGCCGCGACCTCGTCCTCGACCACGAAATCCGTCACTCCGGACTGCGAGTGCACGGCGGGACCACCGAGTTCGTCCGGCGTCACGTCCTCGCCGAGCACCGACTTCACGACGCCGGGGCCGGTGAGACCGAAGAAGGTGTCGCGCGGCTGGATCACGAAGCTGCCCTGGCGCGGCAGGTACGAGCCGCCGCCGGCGTTGAAGCCGAACATGCACATGATGCTCGGCACCACCCCGCTCACCTTGCGCAACGCCGTGAATGCCTCGGCGTACCCGTCGAGTCCGCCCACGCCCGCCGGCACGTAGGCGCCCGCGCTGTCGTTCAGTCCCACCAGCGGGATGCGCCGCTTGCCGGCGAGTTCGAACAGCCGCGCCAGCTTGCGTCCGTTGGTCGCATCCATCGAGCCGGCGCGCACCGTGAAGTCGTGCCCGTACAGCGCGACCTCACGCCCCTTCACCTTGATCACCGCGGTGACCAGCGAGGCACCGTCGAGGTTCTCGCCCCAGTTCTGGAACAGCACGGTCGGCTCGCCGTCGGCCAGCACCTCGATGCGCTCCCAGATCGTCATCCGGTCCTTCTGGTGCTGGCGCTCGATGTTGACCACGCCGGCCGCACGCCGCGGTCGCTGCTGCAACGCGTAGCCCGCCGCCAGAGTCTGCTCGTACAGACCCGGCTGATAGCCGATCTGCCCGGGGACCGTGAACTCCACGTCCTGTTCCTTGCCGAACGGGTTCTTCAGCGAAAAACCCACGCCGTCGTTCTCACTCATCTGGCCTTGCCTCTGCGGGTGTCTGGGCGCCGCGCCAGCCATGCGCTGCGCGTCGCTGGCGAATGACAAAAAACCGCGACATATTAATGACTTACGATTATGATATCAATACATTTGCAACCGGCTTCAGCAGACCCCGCCCATGGGCGAACTCTCCATCGTGTCGCTGCCGTATCGAACCGATGGCTGCGACCACTTCGCACGCCTGCGTCCGTTGCCCGGCGCGGTGCTGCTCGACAGCGTGCGCGCGCACGGCTCGAGCGGACGCTTCGACGTGCTGAGCGCGCTGCCGCTGTGCGAACTGCGCAGCTACGGCGCACTGACGACGATCCGCAGCGCCGCAGGCCTCACGCGCAGCGATGCCGACCCGTTCGGGCTGGTCGCGCAGGCGCTCGACGAGCACCTGCCACCCGCGCGCGATGCCGCTTGCCCGTGGCCATTCCAGGGGGGCGCGATCGGCTGGTTCGGTTATGAACTCGGGCGGCGCCACGCCGGACTCCCACCGCGCGCGCCGACCCCGATGGTCGCCGACCTGCACGTCGGCGTCTACGGCTGGGCGCTGCTGCAGGACCACCAGCGCCGGACGGCGGCAGCGGTGTTTAGCGCCGCCATCGACGCTGCGACCCGCCGGCGCGTGCTCGCGGCGCTGGAATCCGCCGCACCCGCGCCGGCCACGCCGTTCGTGCTCGACGGCGAGTTCCGCTCGAACCTCGACGCATGCGCGTATGCGCGCGCGTTCGACCGTGTGCAGCGCTACCTGCGCGACGGTGACTGCTACCAGGTCAACCTCGCGCAACGCCTCAGCGCGCCTGCGCACGGGGATCCGTGGGACGCTTACCTGCGCCTGCGCGCACGCACGGCCTCACCGTTCTCGGCGTTCCTGCCCGGTGACGACGGCACGGCGGTGCTCAGTTTCTCGCCGGAACGCTTCGTACGCGTGCACGGCACGCGGGTCGAGACCCGCCCGATCAAGGGCACCACGCGCCGCGGCGCAACTCCCGAGGCGGACCGTGACCACGCGCGTGCGCTGCTCGCCTCGACCAAGGACCGCGCCGAAAACGTGATGATCGTGGACCTGATGCGCAACGACCTCGCCCGCTCGTGCCGCACCGGCAGCGTGCGCGTGGAAAAGCTGTGCGCACTCGAGAGCTACGCGAACGTCCACCACCTGGTCAGCGTGGTCAGCGGCACGCTGGCGCCGAAGACCTCCGCGCTCGAGGTGCTCGCGCGCTGCTTCCCCGGGGGCTCGATCACCGGCGCACCGAAGATCCGCGCGATGCAGATCATCGACGAACTGGAACCCGATTCGCGCTGCGCCTACTGCGGCGCGATCGGCTACCTCTCACGCCACGGCACGCTCGATACGAACATCGCGATCCGCACGCTGGTCCACGACGGCGCCGCGGTGCACGCCTGGGGCGGCGGCGGCATCGTGGCCGATTCCGATCGCGACGCCGAGTACCGCGAGACGCTGCTGAAGATCGAACCGCTGCTCGAGGGACTGCGCTCCGGCGTGCCGCGGATCAGATCTCCCTGATGCTCGCGGCGCGGAACGCGTCCTTCAACGCTTCATAGCCTTCCACGGCCGGGAACTGGGGAAACTCGGCGATCACGTTCGCCGGCGCATTGAACAGGATGCCGGCGTCGGCCTCGGCGAGCATGGTGGTGTCGTTGTACGAATCGCCGGCCGCGATCACGCGGAAGTTCAAGGAGCGGATCGCGCGTACCGATTGGCGCTTCGGATCCTTCTGGCGCAGCACGTAGTCGGTGACGCGCCCATCGCCGTCGACCTCGAGGCGGTGGCAGAACAGCGCCGGCCAGCCAAGCTGGCGCATCAGTGGCGCCGAAAACTGATAGTAGGTGTCGGACAGGATCAGCACCTGGAAGCGCTCGCGCAGCCAGTCCAGGAACTCGCGCGCGCCGGGCAGCGGCTCCATCGTGTCGATCACGGCCTGGATGTCGGGCAGGCGCAGTCCGTGCTGGTCGAGAAGCCGAAGCCGCTGCTTCATCAGCACGTCGTAGTCCGGGATGTCGCGCGTGGTCGCGCGCAGCGCGGCGATTCCGGTGCGATCGGCGAACTCGATCCAGATTTCCGGTATCAACACGCCTTCGAGGTCGAGACAGGCTATTTCCACGAAAGTCTCCAGCAGCGATGGAAGCAATGGCCGGCGCGCCGCGCGCGCAGGGTGGCGGTGTAGCGTTCGCGGGCGGCATCAGTAGGTCGGCAACTCGATGTGCTCGAACATCGCCTCCACCTCGGGGGTCCCCTGGCTGTGCCACGCCTCGTCCACGACCTTGCGCGTGAGGTGAGGAGCGAACAGTTCGATGAAATCGTACATGTAACCGCGCAGGAAGGTCCCGCGGCGAAATCCGATCCGCGTCACGCTCGACTTGAACAGGTGGCTCGCATCGAGCACGACCAGCCCCCGGTCCTGTTCCGCATCGACGGCCATGCGCGCGATGATGCCGATGCCGAGCCCCAGCCGGACGTAGGTCTTGATCACGTCGGCGTCGGTGGCCGTGAATACCACGCGCGGCGTCAGCCGCTTGGCGTGGAAGGCCTCGTCGAGGCGCGAACGGCCGGTAAAACCGAACACGTAGGTCACGATCGGGTACGCGGCCACGTCCTCGATCCCGAGTCGGCGAACACTCGCCAGCGGATGCCCCTCGGGAACGATCACGCAGCGGTTCCAGCGATAGCACGGCATCATCACCAGGTCGGTGAAGAGTTCCATCGCCTCGGTGGCGATCGCGAAGTCAACGGCGCCGTCGGCCGCCATCTCCGAGATCTGCACCGGAGTGCCCTGGTGCATGTGCAGCGAGACCTCGGGGTAACGTTGCATGAACTGCTTGATGGTGGGCGGTAACGCGTAGCGCGCCTGGGTGTGCGTGGTCGCGATCGCGAGCGTGCCTTTCTGGTCGTTGCGGAACTCCTGCGCGACCTGGCGGATCGACTCGACCCGGCGCAGGATCTCGCCGGCGCGCTCGAGGATCGCCTCGCCGGCCGGCGTCACGCGCGTGAGGTGCTTGCCGCTGCGCTCGAAGATCTCCACCCCGAGCTCGTCCTAGAGCAGGCGGATCTGCTTGCTGATGCCGGGCTGCGAGGTAAACAGGCCCTGCGCGGTCGCCGAAACGTTGAGGTCGTGGCGGACGACCTCCCAGATGTAGCGCAACTGCTGAAGCTTCATGAGTCGGGGTTTGGCGCGCGGCTGCGTTTCGGACGCGCGCAGGATAACGGCATTCAGCGGTGGCTGCTACCGTCCGGTCACGAGCTCGGACGGTCGACGGATCGGCCTTGCCTTGTTCCGGACCGGAAGGCTCTAATCAACCGTCGGACGCGAAAACGCGGCCATGAACCGAGGCAGGACACGTCCATGCCGGATGCCTGTTGCAACGATGACCGTACACTGGCGGTGTTGCGCCTGCGCCAGCGCGGCACGCTGATGAAAGTGCTGTGGATCAATGCCGTGATGTTCCTGGTCATCGCAGGCGCCGCGCTGTACGGGCGCTCCACCGCCTTGCTGTCCGACAGCCTGGACAATCTCGGGGACGCCCTAACCTACGGCCTGAGCCTCTACGCAGTCACCGGGAATCAGCGGGCCAAGGCGCGGGTGGCGCTGTTCAAGGGCGCGCTGATTTTCCTGGGAGCCGCCGTCGTGAGCGGGCAGATCGCGTGGAAACTCGCCCACGCCGTCACCCCTTCGCACGAGGTGATGAGCCTGTTCGCGCTGATCGGTCTCGCGGCGAACGGCGCGTGCCTGTGGCTGCTGTGGCGACATCGCTCCGAGGACATCAACATGAGCTCGGTCTTCGAATGCTCGCGCAACGACATCGCCTCGAACCTGTCGGTCCTGCTCGCTGCCGCCGGTGTGCGCTTCTTCCAGTCGGGCTGGCCGGACCTGCTCGTCGCCACGCTGCTGGCCGCGCTGTTGCTGCGATCGTCCTGGCGCGTGCTACGTGGCGCGGTTGCGGAGCTACGCGGCGCACCGAGAGCCTCGTAGCCGGCGACGGTGGGTCCGCCCTGCACACTCAGCTGTTCGCCACGCCGTGCGGCACGTGCCCGGTCGCGACATGACGGCTCGCCGAATCGCAATGCCCCAGCTGATCGTCGAAGAACACATCGGCGCCGTAGGCGCGCAGGAACTCACCCTTGTCGAGCCCGCCGAGAAACAGCGACTCGTCGATGCGGATCCC
>CAUJIL010000134.1 GCA_963204845.1 Pseudomonadota bacterium
GGCCGGGCCGATGGTGCGCAAGGACGCGATGAAGAACGAGCGCTGGATCCACGCCTACGAGGACCGCAACGTCGACGTGGGACTGGCGGCGGGCTTCACCGGCCGCGCGCAGGTCGGCAAGGGCATGTGGGCCAAGCCCGACGAGATGGCGCAGATGCTGCAGAGCAAGATCGCGCACCCGCTGGCCGGAGCGAGCTGCGCGTGGGTGCCCTCGCCCACCGCCGCGACGCTGCACGCGCTGCACTACCATCAGGTCGACGTGGCCGCGCGCCAGCGCGAGCTCGCCGCACGCACCCCGGCGCGGCGCGACGACATCCTGGAGATCCCGCTGCTGCGCGAGCGCGCCTCGCTCGACGCCGCGGCCATCCAGCAGGAACTCGACAACAACGCGCAGGGCATCCTCGGCTACGTGGTGCGCTGGATCGACCAGGGCGTGGGTTGCTCGAAGGTGCCCGACATCGCCGACGTCGGCCTGATGGAGGACCGAGCGACGCTGCGCATCTCGAGCCAGCACATCGCGAACTGGCTGCGCCACGGCCTCTGCAGCGCCGAACAGGTGCGGGCGACGATGCAGCGCATGGCCGCGGTGGTCGACGCCCAGAACGCCGGCGATCCGCTGTACCGCCCGATGGCGCCGGATTTCGACGCCAGCATCGCGTTCCGCGCCGCCTGCGACCTGGTGTTCGAGGGCTGCGGACAGCCGAACGGCTATACCGAGCCGCTGCTGCACCGCCACCGCCGTGCACGCAAGGCGCTGGCGGCGGACTGACGACCTACGGCGCCGGAATGTCGGTGGCGCGGATCGCCATATCGTAGGTGAACGCGGTGTCGGCCTCGCCGCGGTCGAAGCGCGCGCGGCGGCGGTACGGGAAGGTGTCGAAGATGCAGCCGGCGCCGATCGCGTCCTGCAGCCGCTGCCAGTAGCGGTAATCGTAGAGGTCCGCGTGCTGCGCCTCGAAGGCGGCCCTGGCGCGCGGGTTGCCCGAGAAGAACAGCCGGAACTCCTCCGGGAACACGTCGTTATCGGCCACCGCGTACCACGGGCCGGCCGCCATCTCGTCGGCCTCGTCGCGCGGCGCGGGAATCCGGCGGAAACGGCAGTCGGTCAGCGCGCAGATCTCGTCGTAGTCGTAGAAGACCACGCGGCCGTGGCGCGTCACACCGAAGTTCTTCAGCAGCATGTCACCCGGGAAGATGTTCGCCGCCGCCATCTGCTTGATTGCGTTGCCGTACTCGTCCATCGCGTCGTAGATCTCGGCGTCGCCGGCGTCGCGCAGGAACAGGTTCAGCGGCACCATGCGCCGCTCGACGTAGAGGTGGCGGATCATGATCCACTTGTCGTCCATCCACACCTTCGACGGCGCGACCCGCAGCAGCTCCTCGATCAGCTCGGGGGCGAAGCGGTTGCGGTAGAACAGGAAGTTCTTGTACTCCTGCGTGTCGGCCATGCGTCCCGCGCGATCGGCGCGCGACACGAAGCGGTATTTCTCGCGCACGATCTCCTCGGTGACCTGCTTCGGCGGATCGAAACGGTCCTTGATCACCTTGAACACCACGCCGTAGGACGGCAGCGTGAACACCGTCATCACCATGCCGCGGATGCCGGGCGCGATCACGTAGAGGTCGTCGCTCCCGCGCATGTGCCCGATGATGTCGCGGTAGAACTCGGTCTTGCCGTGCTTGTTGAAACCGATCGAGTTGTAGAGCTCCGCGGAGGTCTTGTGCGGCATCAGCGAGCCGAGGAAACGCACGTAGCGCGAGGGGATCGGTGCATCGACCATGAAATACGAGCGCGTGAAGCTGAACACGATGCTCGCGCCGTCCTGGTCGTGGATCACGGTATCGACGTAGATGCCGCCACGCTCGTTGTTCAGGCATGGCAGGATCAGCGGGATCACGCCGTCGCGATGGCTGGCGCGCCCGACGATGTAGGCGGCCTTGTTGCGGTAGAAGACCGATTCGAGCATCTCGACGCGCAGCTCCCGCAGCGGGCAGTCCAGCCCCGGCAGCAGCTCGCCCTCGAGGCGCTCGACGATGTGACGCACGTCGCGGCGCTTGTCCTCCCACGGCACGGTGAAGGCGAAATCGTCGAGCACGCGCGACACCAGTTCGACCAGCCCGTCGCGCAGGTCGTAGCGCACGTAGATGCTGTAGTCGGGCAGCGGGCGCGAGTCCGTAGGTTGCGAGGACGTCACGAAGGTGTAGCGGTCGTGGATCGGGAAGTGCTCGTGGATGCGACAGTAGATGCTGTTGAAGAACGTCTCCGCGATCTCGTAGTTCGCGTGGCTGGCGACCAGCTGCGCGTAGGCCTCGCGCGCGTCGTGCCACAGGTCCAGGTCCGCGAGGTCGCGGCTCGTGACCTCGCGGACCAGGCGCGCGACCCGCCCGACCATGCTCTTGTAGAGGTCGATGCGCTCGGTGCTCGCCTCGTGCACGCCGCGCCAGTTCGCGGTCTCGAAACGCCGCTTCGCGCCCAGCGTGATGTTCTGGTACTCGGCGAAGTACGACTCGAAGCCGTTCAGTATGGTGCGCGCCACGCGGCGCGCCGGCGCGGAGAGTTTGCTGCTTTGCTCCCTGTCCATCGGCTCCCTACCAGCTGTAGCGCGCCTCGACGCCCCAGGTCAGCGGGTCGAGTATGCCGACGTGGGTGGTGCCGAACACCGAGCGCGTGATCGAGCGCACCCCCGAGATCAGTTCCCGATCGAGCAGGTTCTGGCCCCACAGCGCGAGCTCGTAGTGACCGTCCTCGCTGATCCACGAGACACGCGCGTTCAGCAGCTTGGAGTCGTCGAGGTAGTGCGGCAGGCCGCGCAGTTCCGGGAAGAAGTTCGGATCGTCCTCGTCGATCGTGTTCTCGGCGAACACATAGTCGACGTGCACCAGCAACTCGCCGAGCGGTATCACCGGCGCCCAGTCGAGCTTCAGCGTGTAGTTCGTGGCGGTATCGCCCGAATCGTTGAGGTCGGTGAGTTGTGCGTCGGCGTCGTAGAAGCTCGCCGAACTCGTTTCGTCCTCGCGCACCGTGGTCAGCGCGCCGAGGCGCAGCGTGTCGGTGACCAGCCAGTCGAGCGTGATCTCGAAGCCGCGGTTGCGGTTGTCGACGTTGATCACGGTCGGGATCGCGTTCGCCTCACCGGGCTGCCGCGACTCGACCGAGGTCTGGCGCCCGTCGACCTCGAGCTCGAACAGCGCGAACTGCATCCGCAGCCGGCCCGTGAACAGGTCGCCCTTCAGGCCGAACTCGACCATCTCCGACTCCTCCGGCTCGAGCGGCTCGACCGCGGTGTCGATCTGCAGCGAGTCGAAGCCACCCGACTTGTAGCCGGTGGAATAGCTGAGATAGGCCATGAAATCGTCGCTCAGCGCGTACTGCGCCACCGCGCGGCCAGTCACCTCGTTCCAGCTGTCGCGCGCGACCAGTGGCGTCGTGTAGGCCGAGACGAACGGCGCGTCGGGCACGAAGATCTGGTTGCTCACGCCGGCGCGCAGCGCCGTGAAGCTGGTCGGCGGGTACAGCCACGAGAACT
>CAUJIL010000135.1 GCA_963204845.1 Pseudomonadota bacterium
GCCGTGATGCGCCACCACGGCTGGGACGGCGTCGGCGAGCGGCTAATCGCGCTGTCGCGCGAAGGTCGCTGGGACGAGATGCCGGCGCTGGTCAGCGACGCGATGCTCGAGACCTTCGCGATCGTCGGCCTGCTCGACGAATTGCCGCAGAAGCTCGCCGAGCGCTACGGCGGACTGGTCGACGCGGTCAACGTGGTTTTCGGCCCTCCGTATGCGGCCCTGCAGCCACGCCAGCGCGACCTGTTCGTGCGCCTGGGGCCGGTGCTGCCGGCGCTGCAGCTCATTGCGGGCGCGAGCGGTCGCTGATCGGGGGCGGGCGCCGCGCGGCCGGCGTCACCAGGACTTGCGCGATCCGGTTGCCCTCCATCGCGGCGACCTCGAAGCGCAGCCCGTCCCAGTCGACGTGATCGCCCGCGACCGGTATGCGCTCCAGGCTGTGCATGACGAATCCCGCGATGGTGTTGAAGCCGTAGAGGTCCCGGCCCGGCGGGTCCTCCTCGCGTTCCAGCACCTGTTTCACGCGGTCCATCGATGCCGTGCCCTCGATCAGCAGCGCGCCGTCCTCGCGGCGCGCGAACTCGGCGTCGTCCGCCTCCTCCGGCAACAGGCGTTCGCCGACGATGGCGCGCAGCATGTCGCCCAGCGTCACCAGCCCCTGCAGTGCGCCGTACTCGTCGACGACCAGCGCAATGTGCGCCCGCGCGCGACGGAAGTTGTCCAGCAACTGGAACAGGGTCAGGCTATCGGTGACGTAGAGCGGCGTGTGCAACCGGGACGTCAGGTCGAGCGGGAGTCCCTGCAGTGCGGGAACCAGCAGATCGGCCCGGCGCAGGATGCCGGCGACCTGCTCGGCGTTGCCGCGACAGACGACGATGTGTTCATGAGGACATTCGAGCAGTCGTTGCCGGACGACTGCCTCGGCCGCGTTCAGATCGACGCGGTACACCTCGAGCCGCGGCGTCATGATCGAACCGACGCGCTGTTCGTCGAGCCGCAGCACATTGGCGACGATCTCGCGTTCGTTCTCGTGGAAGACGCCGGACTCCGCGCCGTGCAGCATCAGGACCTTGATTTCCTCGTCGGTGACCGGGTGTTCCTCGCGGCGTCTGGCGCCCGTGATCCGCAGGATCAGGTCCGAGGAGGCAGACAGCAGCCAGACCAGTGGCTGCGCGACGAAGGAAAGCGCGTTCATGGGGCGCGCCACCAGCGAGGCGATGGCCTCCGGGGCGAGCAGGCCCAGACGCTTGGGCACCAGTTCGCCGACCACGACCGAGACATAGGTCAGCGCGACCACCACCACGGTCAGCGCGATGCTGCTCGCCCACGGTTCGATGGCCGGCACGGTGCGCAACCAGTCGCGCAGCGGGTCGGCCAGCGCGGTTTCGCCGATCGCACCGCTGAGGATGCCGATCGAGGTGATCCCCACCTGGATGGTGGACAGGAACCGCGAGGGGTCCTCGTGCAGCGCGAGGGCGGCCGGCGCGCCGGGGCGTCCCGAATCCGCCAGGCGTTGCAGCCGCGCCGTGCGCGAGGACACGACGGCGATCTCGCACATCGCGAACACCGCGTTCAGCAGGATCAGGAACGCCAGCAGTGCAATATCGATCGCCATTGTTTCTTCGGCACAGGTTACACAGCGCCGCGCGCCGGTCTCGCTGCCGCGCTTCGGCAACGGTGCGTCCGATACCAGCGGGGCACGCGGATCGTTGCACGGCGGATCGCCAGCCTGCAAGCTGTGGCCGGTGGCCAGCGAACAGGAGCGAGCCGATGTCCGGAGCAGGGTATGCATGTGCTGTCGCGGTGCTGCTGGGCGTAGCGTCGATGACGGCGTTCGGCGAGCCGCGAGACGCTGCCGGGCCGAGTGAGGAGATCCGTGCCTGGGAGGCGTTCATGAACGCTGCGCGCGACGCCGGCAGCGAGTTCCTGCGCCGGTATCCGCAGGGCGAGCGATCCGACCGCGCCGAGGCGCTGCTGTACCTCAGCCAGCAACTGGCTGGCAGCGTACAGCTGACGCTCGCCGACCAGGACCGTGACCTGCCGCTGCTGCGCCTCGGCGCGACCAATATCGGCAAGTGGGGGCTCGACGGCGCCGATGCGCGCTACCTCGGGGCGGCACTCGATTCCGCGGGGCGCTACCGTTTGTCCGGGCGGCTGGGAACGGCGCGGCTCACCGCGGTGCAGGTCGTCACCGACCATCCGGTCTACGCGGCGCACGGCTCGCTGTCGGATGCGGCGCTGGGGACGCCGGGCAGCGAGGTGTCGGTGCTGCTCGCGCCCGAGCGACCGGCCGACTGGCAGGGGGCGTGGTTGCCGCTGCCCGCGCCGGCCAACCGGCTGGTGATCCGGGAGTACTTCGGTGACTGGGCGTCGGAGTCCCCGGCGCAGTGGCGGCTCGAGCGGCTGGACATCGCGGCGGCGCCGGCGCCGTTGCCGGATCTGGCGGACGCGTCCGCATCGCTCGCGAACGTCCAGGCGCGCTTCGAGAACCGGCTGCACATCTGGATGCCGTGGCTCGAGCGCACCCGCGCGCAGTCCACGAACACACTGGTGCAGCTCAGTCCGGGCGGGCAGGGACTGGCGAACAACGTTTACGGCGAAGGCTGGTTCAGGCTCGCCGACGACGAGGTGCTGCTGATCGAATTCGATTCGCCGCAGGCCGCGCTGTGGAGCCTGCAGCTCGGCAACAGGTGGTGGGAATCGCTCGATTACATCCACCGCACCGGCAGCATCAACGGGGATCAGGCGATCGCCGACGGCGACGGCCGCTACCGGATCGTGGTCGCGGACCGCGACCCCGGTTACGCGAACTGGCTGGATACCGGCGGGCACCGCGAGGGCGCGATGATGTACCGCTTCCAGAACAGCCGCAACGCACCGTTGCCGGCCGTGCGGCTGCTGCAACGCGGCACGCTGGAAGCCGCGATGCCGCGGGATGCGGCCCGGGTCGACGCGTCGCAGCGAGCGCAGCAGATCGCGCTGCGCCGCGCGCACGCACACCGGCGGTGGTCGCCGTGAGCGCCCCGTTCGTGATGGCCCTGCGCGGCTTGCTCGCGGTGCCACTGCTGGCCTCGGCCCAGGTGGCGCTGGCGACCGCGACGGCAGCGGACTGCGCGCTGCTCGCACGCGCGCAACGCTTCGACCCGGCGCTCGACGACTGTTTCGCGCTGGCGATCCGCGCGGGTGGTGAAGGCATGGAGCGGCTGCTGGCGCGGGATTTCTCCTACCACACCTCGCGTGGCACCCGGCTCGACGGCGAGCAGCTGCGTGCCTGGCTGGCCGGGGACGCCAACCGGCTCGCGGACGTGCGCGTGGAGGATGTGCGCGAGCGCGCCACGGGCACCGCGGTGCTCACCGACGGGGTGATGGTGGCCACGCCGGTCGGCGAGCCGCCGCTGCGTTCGCGTTATCTGCATGTCTGGGTGTACGAGGAGCCGGCCGGCTGGCGACTGCTGGCGCGCCAGGTCACGGAGCTGCCGGCAGATGCACCATCCGCGGATCCGGATGATCCAGTGCACGGTGCGTTCGGCGAACTGCTGCGCAGCCTGGTCGACGCGGAGCGAAGCGTGCGCGGCAGTCCGGCCTACGGCAGCGACACCGAGCGCGCGGCGGGCTATCTGCACCTGTCGCGGATGGTGCTGAAGTCCGTCGAACAGGAAATGCTGCAGGACGCGGAGTTCCCGTTCTTCCGCGTCATGGACCTGCACATCCGCGAGGGCGGCGACAACCCGGACCAGCGCTACCTGTTCGCGCCGGTTCGCGGCGGCCAGGCGTACCGCATCCACGGACAGCTCGGCAGCGCGGACCGACTGGAAGTGCAGCTCTATGCCGGTGAGCCGTGGGCCGGCAGCGGCCGCTCGGCGGGCTATCTGGGCTTCGAACAGATCGATATCGGCGCCGACGGCAATTTCAGCATCGAGCTGGTCGCGCCGGATGCGTCGCTTGGCCGCAACCGGCTTGGCAATCCCGGCGACAGCACGACGGTGGTCGTGCGCCAGATCTACAGCCGCTGGCAGGTGGCCGATCCCGGGCACGTGCACATCGACCGCGTCGGCTTCGAGGGCCTGCCGCGTGCGCCGGCATCGAGCGAGGAGGTGGGGCGGCGGTTGCGCGAGACCGCGCGCGTGCTTGCGCAGTCGGTGCAGGTGTGGCCCGATTTCGTGCAGCAGCGCTATGTGCGTGCACTGCCGGCCAACACCCTGACGGCGCCGGCCGATACCGCGCGCCTCGGCGGGGTGCACGGGCGCTGGATGGCGAGCGGGCATTTCGAGATCCCCGCCGGGCAGGCGCTGGTGGTGCGCACCGTGCCGACCTCGGCGCACTACCAGGCGCTGCAGCTCGCCGATCTCTGGTTCGCCTCGCTGGAATACGCCAACGGCACGGCGAGTTTCACGGCGGCCCAGTCGCGCCTGGCCCCCGACGGGGCGTACTACCACGTGATCAGCGCCGAGGACCCGGGCTACCACAACTGGCTGGACACCGGTGGACTGCAGCGCGGTGTGCTGTTGCTGCGCTACGACGGCGTGCGCGGCGAGCTGCCCGCGAGCCAGTGGCCGTCGGCGCAGCTGGTACCGCTCACCGAGCTCGCGCGTCACATTCCGGGTTTCACGACGGTGACGCCGGAGGAACGCACCGGGCAGTTGCGCGCGCGGCGCGCACACGTGCAGCGACGGTTCAGCCGTTAGCGGGTGCGCGGCCCGAGCATCCGTTACTCGACCGGAGAGAGCGTGTCATGAAGTCGTTGTCCTGTCTTTTGCTCACCGTGGTGGTGCTCGCCGGCTGCGCCGCCGTGCCCGGTGTGCGCGAGTCCGTCGCCACGGGGTCGGCGGAGGCGGAGGCGGAGGCGGAGGCAGCGCGTCCCTCGCCCGAGGCGAGCACCGGCGTCACCCTGGAACTGCCCGCCACCTTCGCGGGCACGCTGCCCTGCGCCGACTGTCCGGGTATCCGCACCCAGCTGACGCTGTGGGCGGACGGTGTGTTCGAACTGCGCCGCGACTGGCTCGACCGCGACTTCAGCGTCTCCGACGTCGGGCGCTGGCGCAGCGATCCCGAGCAGCACTCGATCCTGCTGCACGGCGGCACCGAGATGCCGCTGCGGTTCGGGATCGAGGACGCGCGCACGATCCGCCAGCTCGACGTGTTCGGGCGCCGCATCGA
>CAUJIL010000136.1 GCA_963204845.1 Pseudomonadota bacterium
CGACCCCGGCACCGACGCAGTGCTGCTGTACCTGGAGTCCGTCGGCGGCGCGCGCAAGTTCGTCTCGGCGGCGCGCGCGGCGGCGCGCACGAAACCGGTGATCGTGGTCAAGGGCGGGCGCTTCGCGGCGGGAGCGCGTGCCGCCGCGACCCACACCGGCGCGCTGATGGGCCGCGACGAGGTCTACGACGCCGTGTTCCGGCGCACCGGTATCGTGCGCGTCCACACGTTGCAGGAGCTGTTCAACGCGGCCGAGACGCTCGGGCGGGTCCGCCGCCTGCACGGCGAGCGGCTGGCAATCCTGACCAATGGCGGTGGACTGGCCGTTCTCGCGGCCGATGCACTGGCCGCCCTCGACGGCACGCTGGCGACACTCGACGCAAGCACGGTCCACGCGCTCGACGCACTGTTGCCCGACAACTGGTCGCGCGCGAACCCGATCGACGTGATCGGCGATGCGGATCCGCAGCGTCTGGCGCGTGCGGCGGCAATCGTCGCGGAGGATCGCAGCATCGACGCGCTGCTGGTGGTGCACTGTCCGACCGCGGTCTGCCCCGGCGTCGATGCCGCGCGCGCCCTGCTCACGGCGTTGACCGGGCGCCGCACGCCGGAACTGCTGACCAGCTGGGTCGGTGGTGCGACAGCGCTCGCCGCGCGCGACGTGTTCGCCGCGGCCGGCATCCCGACCTACCCCACACCCGAACAGGCGATCCGCGGTTTCATGCACGCGGTCGCGCATGCGCGCGGACAGCGCATCCTGATGGAAACGCCGGAACTCGCCCCCGAGACGCGCCAGCCCGAGATCCGCGTGGTCGCGGAACTGCTCGCCGAGGCGCGCCGCACGCGGCGCGAATGGCTGGATGCCGACACCACGCGCCGCGTGCTGCAGGCCTACGGCTTCGAGGTTGTCGAGGCGTGCAACGTGAGCAGCCCCGAGGAGGCCGCCACCGCGGCGGCGCGGATCGGGGCACCAGTGGCGCTGAAGATCCGCTCGGCGGACATCCCGCACAAGACGGACTTCGGCGGCGTGGTGCTCGATCTCGCGGACCCGGGGGCAACGCGCGCGGCGGCCGAGGCGATGCGCACCAGCATTGCCGCGCGGCTGCCGCAAGCGCGCATCGACGGCTTCTGCGTCGAGCGCATGGTGCATCGGCCCGGCGCCTACGAACTGCTGCTCGGCATGAGCACGGATGCGCAGTTCGGCCCGGTGCTAGTGTTCGGGCACGGCGGCACGGCGACCGAGACGATCGCCGACACCGCGCTCGCGCTGCCACCGCTGAACATGCATCTGGCACGCGCGCTGATCGCGCGCACGCGCATCGCGCGACTGCTGGGCGGCGCGCGCGGCAAGCCGGCGGCGAACCTCGACGCGATCGCGCTCGCGCTGGTCAGGCTCTCGGAACTGGTGTGCGACTTTCCGCAGATCGCCGAGCTCGACAGCAACCCGCTGCTGGCCGACGCGCGCGATGTGGTGGTGCTCGATGCCCGCGTCCGCCTGGCGACCGGCGATGCCGGCGGCGCCGACCGGCTGGCGATCAAGCCGTACCCGCGCGAACTCGAGGAGGACGTGCCGCTGGCCGACGGGCGCGTGCTGTGGCTGCGCCCCGTGCTGCCGGAGGACGAGCCGTCGCTGCGCCGCGCGTTCGCGAATTTCACTCCCGAGGAGATCTACCTGCGCTTCTTCGCGCCGGTCAAGGCGATGTCGCACGCGATGGCCGCGCGCTTCACGCAGATCGACTACGACCGTCAGATGGTGCTGCTGCTGACCGAACACGGCGCGCCGGGCACCACCGAGTTCTACGGCTCGGTCAATATCGTCTGCGACCCCGATCTGCAGCACGCCGAGTACGCGATCCTGGTGCGCCACGACATGACCGGGATGGGACTGGGCGGGCTGCTGATGCGGCGCATCATCGCGTACGCGAAGAGCCGCGGCATCGGCGAGATTTTCGGCGAGGTGCTGGCGCAGAACCACCACATGCTGAACCTGTGCTCGCAGCTCGGTTTCCGCATCGAGGCCACCGAAGGCGACCCCGGCGTGGTCACGGTGCGCCTGGATCTGCGCCGTGCCGCCACGGGCTGACGGCCCGCCGGCTCAGCGCTTGCGCCAGCCGGCGGCGAAATCGCGGATCAGCGCGGTGCTGTACTTCGCGTCGGCGATGAACACATCGGCGTCCACCGAAGCGAGCACGCGACCGTCGGTCTCGACGACGAAGAAGTGCGGAAACATCTCGAACTCGGGGAAACGGGCCAGGAAGGCGTCGTTGGTGTTGTCCTCGCCGTAATAGACCCGCAACACCTCGAACTCGCCGTACAGGACGCGCGCGGCCTCGGGATCGGCGCCGAGGTGGCGGTCGAGCAGGAAGCACCATACGCACCAGTCGCCGCCGACCACGACCAGCACGCGCTTGCCGCCGGCGGCCGCCGCCGCCACCGCACGTTGCAGGTCCCGCGCGGGGTCGCGTGCACCATCGAAGGAGATCGCGTAGTCCGCGCGTCCCTGCACCTCGGCCGCAGCCGGCGCGCCCGGCGCCTGCTGCGCCAGGGCCGGCAACGTCAGCGCGCCGGACAGCGAGGCGACGCAGAGCACGAGACAGCGCAGGCAGATTCCGAAGCCCCTGGACACGACGATTCCCTTACAATCCACGAACGACCGACGATCGACCCCCACCTGCGGAGACCCCCATGGCACTGAGCATCGAAGACAGCCACGCGATCGCACAACTGCTGCATCGCTATTGCCACAACGCCGACTACAACCCGCCCGAGGCGATGCGCACGATCTTCACCGCCGACGCGGTGTTCGAGATCGGCGCGATGAACGTGCGCTGCGAGGGTTTCGACGCGATCCTGGCATTCTTCACGAATACGCGGGGTGCGCTGCCGCCGTCGCAGCATGTTATCAACAACCTCGTGATCGAGGGAGACGGCGATGCGGCGCAATCCTCCAGCTATCTGCAACTGGTCAGCACCATCGACGGTGCGCCGCGTATCACCATGACCGGGCGGTACATGGACACGCTGCGACGCACCGCGGACGGCTG
>CAUJIL010000137.1 GCA_963204845.1 Pseudomonadota bacterium
CGCGCTGGCCTTCGGCGCCGAAGGCATCGCGATGGGAACGCGCTTCCTGATGACCTCCGACAGCCCGGTGCCGCAGGCGACCAAGGACCGCTACGTGGCGTGCCGCAACCCGGCCGACATCGTGGTCTCGACCGCGATGGACGGGATGCCGCAGCGCATGATCATGAACGAGGTGCTGATCGAGCTCGAGCGCGCCGGTCCGCTGAAGAAGCTGCTGATCGCGGTGCGCAACGGCCTGGCGTTCCGCAAGCACACCGGCGCCTCGCTGCCGCAACTGCTGAAGGCGGCGGTCGCGATGCAGCGCGACGACGAGCTCACGCCGGCGCAGGCGATCATGTCGGCCAACGCGCCGATGATCATCCAGCGCGCCATGGTCGAGGGCCGTCCTGCCGAGGGCGTGCTGCCGAGCGGACAGGTCGCCGGCGTGATCGACGACCTGCCGAGCTGCGCCGAGCTGATCGAGCGCATCGTGCGCGAGGCGGAAGACTGTCTGGCGGCGCTGGCGAAACGCGCCACGCCGTAGGTCGGCATTCATGCCGACGGATGCCCGGGCCGGCGGCATCGGAACGTAGGTCGGCATGCATGCCGACGGATGTCAGGAACACCGCTGGAGAAGCGCCATGAGCAAACCATTCAAGACCACGATCAGCGACGGCATCGCCGAGCTGGTGTTCGACCACCCGCCGGTCAACGCCTTCGACAGCAACGGCTGGGCGGCGATCGCCGCCGAGATCGAGGCGCTCGGAAACAACGACGAGGTCAACGTGATCGTCATCGCGGCCGAGGGCCGCGGCTTCTGCGCCGGCGTCGACATCAAGGAGCTCGCTGCCGACCGCAACCTGATCGTGAAGGTCAACAAGGGCAACTACGACACCTTCAGGGCGGTGCACCGTAACCCGAAACCGGTGATCGTCGCGGTGCACGGCTTCGTGCTCGGCGGCGGCATCGGCATCAGCGGCGCGGCCGACATCGTGGTCGCCTCCGAGTGTGCGCGCTTCGGCGTGCCCGAGGTCGACCGCGGCGCGATGGGCGGCGGCGCGCACCTGCAACGGCTGTTCCCGGTGCAGAAGGTGCGCCACATGTACTTCACCGGCGAGATGATCGACGCGCAGGAGGCGTACCGCCTGGGCGCCATCGAGCGCGTGGTGCCGCGCGATCAGCTGCGCGCCGCCGCGCGCGAGATCGCGGCGAAGATCGCCGCCAAGAGCCCGGCGATGATCCGCCTCGCCAAGGAGGCGCTGAACGGCATCGAGGACGGCAACCTCGAGGACAAGTACCGCAGCGAGCAGGGCTTCACGCTCGAGGCGTACACGACCAAGGACTCGCAGGAAGCGCGCGACGCCTTCGTCCAGAAGCGCGACGCGAATTTCTGAGGCGCGCGCGGCGCACATCCGGAGACGCGAACACATGGAACTGGCATACACCGACAAGCAGCAGGCGTTCCGGCGCGAGATCCGCACCTGGCTGGCCGCGAACGTGCCGGCCGAACCGTTGCAGAGCTTCGACACCGCCGAAGGTTTCCGCCAGCACCGCGCGTGGGAGGCGAAGCTGAACAGCGGGCGCTGGGGCATGGTCACCTGGCCCGAGGAACTCGGCGGCCGCGGTTGCGACCTGATCGAGTGGCAGATCTTCGAGGAGGAGTACTGGCGCGCCGGCGCGCCGCTGCGCGTGAACCAGAACGGCATCTTCCTGCTCGGCCCCACGCTGATGGAGTACGGCACGGCGGAGCAGAAGAGGCGCTTCCTGCCGAAGATGGCCACCGGCGAGGAAGTCTGGTGCCAGGGCTGGTCCGAGCCCGGCGCGGGTTCCGACATGGCGGCGATCCGTTCGCGTGCCGAACGCCAGGGCGACCACTACGTGATCAACGGGCAGAAGACCTGGTCGACGCGCGCGGTGTGGGCCGACTGGTGCTTCGGCATGTTCCGCACCGATCCGGCCTCCGAGCGCCACCACGGGTTGACGTTCATCCTCGTGCCGCTGAACCTCGAGGGGATCACGGTACGCCCGATCCCGCAGCTCGACGGGCTGCCGGGTTTCGCCGAGATCTTCTTCGACAACGTGAAGGTGCCGCTCGACTGCCGCCTCGGCGAGGAGGGCAAGGGCTGGAAGGTCGCGATGGCGACCGCGGGTTTCGAGCGCGGCCTGATGCTGCGCAGCCCCGCGCGTTTCCAGCAGACCGCCGCGCGCCTGGTGCAGCTGTACCGCGCCAACCGCGCCAGCGCCGACCGCGACCCGACGGTGCGCGAGGCGGTGCTGCGCGCGTGGATGGACGCCGAGGCGTACTGCCTGACCACCTACCAGACCGCGTGCCGCCTCAACGCCGGCGGCAAGATCGGCGAGGAGTCGAGCACCAACAAGATTTTCT
The DNA here is from genome assembly GCA_963204845.1 of Pseudomonadota bacterium. Lineage (GTDB taxonomy): Bacteria > Pseudomonadota > Gammaproteobacteria > Pseudomonadales > UBA5518 > UBA5518. The sequence continues at coordinate 2,366 of CAUJIL010000137.1, forward strand.
GGTCCGAGCTCGACCAGCGCATGCACGAGACCGCGCTCGGCATCCTCGGCGCGCGCGCCGAGCTGTGGCCGCACGCGCCCGATGCCGGCGACGTGGGCACCTGGCTCGACGGTTTCCTGTTCGCGCAGTCGGGCAGCATCTACGCCGGCGCCAACGAGATCCAGCGCAACATCATCGCCCAGCGCATGCTGGGCATGCCGCGCGCGTAAGGAGAAGGCAGATGGATTTCCGTTTCAGCGACGACCAGCGGCTGTTCCAGCGCACGGTGCGCGAGTTCCTCGTCGCCGAGGTCACTCCCGAGCGCATCCGCGCCGCGTGGCAAACGCCGACCGGCCGGTCCGACGAACTGTGGTCGCAGCTCGCCGGGCTCGGTCTCACCGGGCTCACCATCGCCGAGGAGCACGGCGGACTCGGCATGAGCGAACTCGATTTCGTGCTGCTCGCCGAGGAAATGGGCTACGTCGCGCTGCCCGAGCCGCTGATCGACACCGTGCTGGTCGGCGCGCCGCTGCTCGCGCGCTGCGGCAACGCGGCGCTGGCCTCCGAATGGCTGCCGCGCGTGGCTGCCGGCGATGCGAAGCTCGCCGTCGGGCTTGCCTGCCACCCGCTGGTCGCCGACGCGCACGTGGCGGACCTGCTGCTGCTCCAGCACGGCGACGAGATGCACGCGGTGCCGCGTGCCGAGGTCACGCTGACCGCCAACGAATGCCTGGATCCGTCGCGGCGGCTGTTCCGGGTGGACTGGACGCCGTCGGCCAGCACCTGCATCGCCGCCGGCGCGGCGGGCCGTGCGCTGCTCGGGGCGGCGCTCGACCGCGGCGCGCTGGGCGCCGCCGCGCAGTGCCTGGGGCTGACGCAGCGCATGATCGATCTCGCGGTCGCCTACACGCGTGACCGCAAGCAGTTCGGGCAGGCGATCGGCACCTTCCAGGCGGTGCAGCACCTGATGGCGAACGTCGCGGTCAAGCTCGAGTACGCCAAGGCGCCCGTGCATCGCGCGGCCCACGACGTGGCGCACGACGCCGCGCGCGCGGCGGTGTCGGTGTCGCACGCGAAGATCGCGGCCAGCGAGGCCGCGCTGCTCGCGGCGCGCAACAGCATCCAGGTGCACGGCGCGATGGGCTACACGTGGGAAGTCGACCTGCACATCTTCGCCAAGCGTGCGTGGACGCTCGACAACGCCTGGGGAGACCGCGCGCTGCACAAGCTGCGCGTGGCGGATTGCGTGCTCGCCGACGACGCCGCCATCGGCGCCGGCGCCACTTTCTGAACGGAGGACTGCAGCATGGCCGAAGCCTATATCGTCGATGCGCTGCGCTCGCCCACCGGCAAGCGCAAGGGCTCGCTCGCCGCGGTGCACGGCGCCGACCTCGGCGCGCACGTGATCCGCGCGCTGGTCGGGCGCAACGCGATCCCCGCCGAGGACTACGACGACGTGATCTTCGGCTGCGTGGACACCATCGGCGCGCTGGCAGGCGATATCGCACGCACCGCGTGGCTGGTCGCGGGGATGCCGCTCGCGGTGCCGGGAACCACCATCGACCGCCAGTGCGGCAGTTCGCAGCAGGCGGTGCATTTCGCGGCGCAGGCCGTGATGAGCGGCACCCAGGACGTGGTGCTCGCCGGTGGCGTGCAGACGATGAGCAGCATCCCGATTTCCTCGGCGATGCTGGCCGGGCAGCCGCTCGGCTTCACCACGCCGTTCGCCGAGAGCATCGGCTGGCGCGCGCGCTTCGGCGATGCGCCGGTGGATCAGTTCTATGCCGCGCAGCGCATCGCCGATCACTGGCAGATCAGCCGCGAGGCGATGGAGGTGTTCTCGAAGGAGAGCCACGATCGTGCGCTGAAGGCGATCGCCGAAGGGCGCTTCGATCGCGAGGTGGTGCCGTACACGCTGCCCGACGGTTCGCTGTTCCGCATGGACGAGACCGCGCGCCAGAGCACGCTCGAGAAGATGGCGACGCTGGCGCCGGTGAACCCGGCGTATCCGGGCATCACGGCCGCGGTATCGAGCTCCACCTGCGACGCGGCGGCCGCGCTGCTGGTGGTCTCCGAGGCGGCGCTGAAGCGCTACGGGCTGACGCCACGCGCGCGCATCCACCACCTGAGCGTGCGCGCCGACGATCCGATCTGGCACCTGACCGCGCCGATCCCGGCAACCGCCCACGCGCTGCAGCGCTGCGGCATGAAGCTCGAGGACATCGACCGGGTCGAGATCAACGAGGCCTTCGCGTCGGTGGTCATGGCGTGGCTGAAGGAAACCGGCTACCCGCACGAACGCACCAACGTCAACGGCGGCGCGATCGCGCTCGGACATCCGCTGGGCGCGAGTGGCGCGAAGCTGATGACCACGCTGCTGCACGAGCTCGAGCGCAGCGGCGGCCGCTACGGGCTGCAGACCATGTGCGAGGGAGGCGGCCAGGCGAACGTGACGATCATCGAACGCCTGTAGGTCGGCATTCATGCCGACAGGAAAGCACACGTAGGTCGGCATTCATGCCGAAACGCATACGAATCGGACCGAACAGGAGGTCGAGACATGGCAGGAATCTGTGACGGACGCGTAGTGATCATCACCGGCGCCGGCGGCGGGCTGGGGCGCGAGTATGCGCTGGCGTTTGCGAAGGAAGGCGCATCGGTGGTGGTGAACGACATCAACCCCGCAGCGGCCGAGCGCACGGTTCGCGAGATCACCGACCCGGGCGGCAAGGCGATCGCGAACAGCAATGACATCACGAGCTACGAGCAGTCGGCGCTGATCGTCAGGGCCGCGCTCGACGCCTTCGGCGACCTGCACGTGGTGGTGAACAACGCGGGCATCTGCCGCGATCGCATGTTCGTGAGCCTCAGCGAGCAGGACTGGGACGACGTGATGCGCGTGCACCTGAAGGGGCACTTCTGCATCAGCAGCCACGCCTGCAACTACTGGCGCCAGCAGGCGAAGGACGGCAAGCCGGTCAGTGGCCGCATCGTCAACACCAGTTCCGGCGCCGGACTGCAGGGCGCGGTGGGGCAGGCGAACTACTCGGCCGCCAAGGGTGGCATCGCGTCGCTGACGCTGGTGCAGGCCGCGGAGTTGCGTCGCTACAACATCACCGCGAACGCGCTCGCGCCGTCGGCGCGCACCGGCATGACCGAGAACGTGTTCGCCGAGATGATGAAGAAGCCCACCGATGGCAGCTTCGACCGCTACGACGCTGCGAACGTGGCGCCGCTGGTGGTGTGGCTGGGCAGCGAGGCATCGGGGCACGTCACCGGCCGCGTGTTCGAGGTCGAGGGCGGTCGCATCGCGATCTGCGACGGCTGGCGCAGCACGGCGGGCGTCGACAAGCAGGCGCGCTGGGAACCGGCGGAGATCACGGCCGCGATGGGCGAGCTGCTCGCGCAGGAAGTGCCGGCGCAGAAAGTATTCGGCACCTGAACGAACCCGTAGGTTCGGGCTGTGCCCGAACCTGTGGGAACATCTCCGGCCGCCTGGCGGCCGGATCGCATTCGATACCGCTGACACACGAGGGCCGCGATGGAATTCGCCTTCACCGAAGAGCAGCAGATGATCCGCGAGACCGCGGAGCAGTTCCTGGCGGACCACTGCGATTCGGCGGCCGTGCGCCGCGCGATGGCCACCGAGGCCGGCTTCGAACCGGAGCTGTGGCACCGGATCGCCGGCGAGATGTGCTGGACCGCGATCCACGTGCCGGAAGCGTACGGCGGACTCGGGCTGGGCTACGTCGAGGTGGTCGCGCTGATGGAACAGATGGGGCGCCGGCTGCTGTGCGCACCGTATTTTTCCTCGATCTGCCTCGGCGCGAACGCGTTGCTGCTCGCCGCAGGCGAGGCGCAGAAGGAACGCTGGCTGCCGGCGATCGCCGACGGCTCGTGCTGCGCGACGCTCGCATGGTGTGATGCCTCCGGGCGCTGGGACGCCACCGGCGTCTCCGCCACCTTCGTCCGCGACGGCGACGACTACCTGCTCGACGGCGAGTACCGCTACGTCGTCGACGGCCACACCGCCGATCTACTGATCGTCGCGGCGCGCACCCCGGGCAGCGCGGGCGCGGCCGGCATCGGCCTGTTCGCCTTGCCTGCCGACACCGCCGGCGTCACGCGCGCCTGGCTGCCCACGATGGACCAGACGCGCAAGCTGGCCACGCTCCGCCTCGCGCGGGTGCGGGTGCCGGCCGCGGCGCTGCTCGACGCTGCCGCAACGGATGCCGGCGCGGCGCTCGCGAACATACTGGCGCTGGCGACCATCGCGCTCGCGGCCGAGCAGGCGGGCGGCGCGCAGCAGATCCTCGACATCGCGGTCGCCTACACCAGGGAGCGCCAGCAGTTCGGCCGTACGATCGCGAGCTTCCAGGCGGTCAAGCACAAGGCGGCCGACATGATGCTGAAGGCCGAGGCCGCGCGTTCCGCGGTCTACTACGCCGGCTGCGTGGCCACCGAGGCGCTCGCCGGCGGTATGAGCAGAGAAGAACTCGCGGCGGCGGCCAGCCTTGCGAAGGCCTACTGCAGCGAAACGTACTTCTTCAATGCCGGCACCGCGCTGCAACTGCACGGCGGCGTGGGATTCACGTGGGAGTACGACGTGCACCTGTACTTCAAGCGCGCGCGCGCCAGCGAGAGCTTCCTCGGTGACGCCGCCGAACACCGGGAGCGCATTGCAGCGGGGTTGGGTCTATGAGACTGAGTTTCAGCGAGGACGACGAGCGTTTCCGCCGCGAGGTCGCCGACTGGCTGCGCGCGAACCTGTGTGGTGAATTCGAGCAGATCCGCTTCCGTGGCGGGCCCGGCGACGAACACATGTTTCCCGGGGAGCGCAAGCGCTGGGAGCAGCGTCTGGCCGCGGGCGGCTGGACCTGCATCGGCTGGCCGCGCGAATACGGCGGCCGCGGCGCCTCGATCGAGCAGCAGGTGATCTTCCACGAGGAATACGCGCGTGCCGGCGGCCCGGGGCGCGTGGGGCACATCGGTGAGGGGCTCGCGGGCCCGACCATCATCGCCTTCGGCACCGAGGAACAGAAGGCGCGCCTGCTGCCGGGAATCCGCAACGGCACCGAACTGTGGTGCCAGGGCTACTCCGAGCCCGGCGCGGGATCGGACCTTGCGAACGTGAAGACGCGCGCGCGCCTCGAGAACGGGCGCTGGCTGCTGAACGGGCAGAAGGTCTGGACCTCGCTGGCGCACGAGTCGCAGTGGTGCTTCGTGATCGCGCGCACCGACCCGGACTCGGTCGCGCATGCCGGGCTGGGGTTCTTCCTCGTGAATATGGACCAGCCGGGAGTCACGGTACGTCCGATCGAGCAGATCACCGGCACCTCGGAATTCAACGAGGTGTTCTTCGACGACGCGGTGTGCGCCGCCGGCGACATGCTCGGCAAACCCGGCGACGGCTGGAAGATCGGCATGGCGCTGCTCGGTTTCGAGCGTGGCGTCTCGACGCTGGGTCAGCAGATGTTGTTCCAGAACGAACTCGACGAGGTGGTGCGCATCGCGCGCGAGAACGGTCGTGGCAAGGATCCGGTGATCCGCCAGCGCATCGCCGATGCGTGGATCGGGTTGCGCATCATGCGCTACAACGCGATGCGCATGCTCTCGGGGCAGCAGGACGGTTCGCTGTCGCGCGAGGCGACCGCCTACAAGCTGTACTGGGCGGTGTGGCACCGCAACCTCGGCAAACTCGCGATGGACGTGCTCGGTCCGGAGGCCGAAATCATCGAGAGCGCACCGTACAACCTGACGCGGCTGCAGTCGCTGTTCCTGTTCACCCGCTCGGACACGATCTACGGTGGCACCAACCAGATCCAGCGCAACATCATTGCCGAGCGCGCGCTGGGGATGCCGAAGGAGCCGCGTCCGGCACGCGCGTAGGCTCCGGGTCGGGGCGGGGCCGTTGCCTGCGTCTCCCCCCGAGCGCACTCACAA
>CAUJIL010000138.1 GCA_963204845.1 Pseudomonadota bacterium
CTGCGCGCGCCGCTCGGCCACTTCCGCCACCGCCTGCCGGCGGGCGGCCTCGGCGTCGTCCAGATCCTGCCGGCTCGCGAGCTGGCGGGCCGCCAGCGCCGTGACGCGTTCGGCGCGCAGCGTCGCCGTGGTGGCCGCGGCCTCGGCGCGCGCCAGCGTGGCCTCGGCGCTGGCCGCCGCGGCCTCGTAGCTGTCGGGGTCGATCAGGTACAGCGGCTGCCCCGCGGCGACGCTGGCACCTTCCTCGAACTGCCGTTCGCGCACGATGCCGCTGACCTGCGGGCGTACCTCGGCGACCAGCGAGGCCGCGGTGCGACCCGGCAGTTCCACCTGCAGTGCGACCTCCCGCGCAGCCACCGTGATGAATCCGACCTCGGGCGGAGGTGCTGCCGGCGGGGCCGCCGGCGCGCCGCGGTCGCAGCCACCCAGCAGCCCGAGCGCGGTGATCAGCGAACAGCGGGCCAGGTGGCGGATCGGGCGCATCGGGTACTCCTGCTGCAGCGGGGCGGTGGTTGCAATGATTGGATCGAGCGTTCATTCTATTTTTGTGTAGACTACCGGTCAACGTCGATCGAGAGTACAAAGTGCCATTGCGCGGGAGGGCATAGCGGTGGAAGCGGCCGGCGGGGTGAAGAAGCGCGCGCACGCGCGCCGCGAGCAGGTGCTGGATGCGGCGACCGCGTGTTTCCGGCGCCACGGGTTCCATGCGGCGAGCATGGCCGAGATCTCGCGCGAGGCCGGCATGAGCGTCGGTCACATCTACCACTATTTCAGCGGCAAGGAGGCGATCATCGCGGCGATCGTCGAGCGCGAGCAGCAGGAGATACTCGAGGTCGACGACGGCATCCGCAGCCAGCCCGATTTGGGGCGCGCACTGGTCGAGCATGCCCCGCGCGGGCTGCAGCGGGCGCTCGACGGGGCCAGCGGACCGCTGCTGCTCGAGGTGCTGGCGGAAGCCGCACGCAATCCTGCCATCGCCTCGATGGTGCGCGAAGCCGATGCCGAGGTGCGGCGTCGCATCGGCAGCACGCTGCTCGCCGCGACCGCAGGCAGTGGCGAACTGGCCGATCTGCAGGGACGGCTGGAAGTGCTGGGTGCCCTGTTCGGCGGGCTGGCCATACGCGCGGTGCGCAATCCCGGACTGGATCGGGAGTCGACGGCGCGCGCCATGCAGCGGGTGATCGGCGCCTTGCTCGAACCGTGAGAGGGTGTCGCAAAACCTCTCGACGTGGGGCGGTGCCGGCGCGCGGGTTGTTGCGACAGTCTCTTGAGCCGTAGCGTCCTCAGGCAGGAGCAGCCGAATCCAGAACCGAGCCGCGTGGCGCGACCACCGACTCTCGCAGCAACTCGGCCAGGCGCGTGACGGCGGGCCCGGGTGCTTCGGGTTCCGCGATCACGAGGTAGAGATCGACCCAGCGCACGGCACCGCTCGCCAGCGGCAGCGCTGCCAGCGCGCCACTTTCCAGTTCGCTGCGGATGCTGCTGCGTGGGATCCACGCGAAGCCGAGGCCGCGGCGCAGCGCTGCGATCGAGGTGGACGGGTGCGATACCGTGAGTCGCCGCTCGGCGCCCAGCCAGCCGGCGTCGGTGCGCAGGTGCACGCCGGAATCGCGCACCACGATCTGCTGGTGCCGGCGCAGGTCTTCCAGCGTCGCGTCGCGGCCGAGCGCGTGCAGCGGGTGCGCCGGATGCGCGACGGCGACGAACTCGAGTCGCAGCAACGACTCACCCAGGAAACCGGGCGGGACCTGCGGCGTGATGACCAGCGCGGCTCGTCGCTGCAGCAATGCCTCGGTGCTACCGGAAAGCACCGTCTCGAGCAGTTCAACGCGGGTCTCCGGACTCTCGCGGCCGAACGCCGCCAGCGCGCCGAACAGCGCCTCGCGCGGAAACACCACATCGACGGCCACCGTGATCCGTGCTTCCCATCCCTGGGCCAGCGTGGTGGCGAGGCGTTGCAAGGCATCCGCGTCGGCCAGCAGGTGGCGGGCGCGCCGCAGCAGGATCTCGCCGGCCGGCGTCAGTACCGCGCGACGCCCCTGCAACGCGATCAACCGCACGCCGAGCGCAGCCTGCAGTTGTTTCACCGCGTGGCTGACGGTGGACTGGCTCTTGCGCAGGTGGTCGGCCGCCGGTGCGAAGCCACCCTGATCGATAACCGCGGCGAGGAAACGCCATTGTTCCAGTGTGCTCATATGCATCGACAATATCGATTGAAATGATCGATTTTTAGCAGTTTATCTTCGAAAAAACCAATGTAGTCTGGTCACCAGTGATGAGGAGTACACCTATGAGTCTTCGTGAGCTGCGGACCGTGGTGACGGGCCGGCCGGCGCTGGATGGGGCCGGGGTGCGCATCCTGCGCACGCTGGGGAACCATCGGCACGCGCTGGACCCGTTCCTGATGCTCGACGAGATCCGTTCCGGCGACGAGGCGGACTTCATCGGCGGCTTTCCGCCGCATCCCCACCGCGGCATCGAAACACTGACCCTGATGCTGCGGGGCGGTTTCGAGCACCGTGATCACCTGGGACATCGCGCGGAACTGCGTGACGGCGGGGCGCAGTGGATGTCCACCGGGCGGGGCGTGATCCACTCCGAGATGCCGCTGCGCTCGCCGGACGGCCTCCACGGTTTCCAGCTCTGGATCAACCTGCCCGCGCGCGACAAGCTGAAGGAACCCGAATACGCCCAGGTCGACGCGGACCAGCTGCCGTGGCACGGGTTCGGGGACGGCGCGCGTGCGCGCGTCTTCGCCGGTGCGTGGTCGCTCGACGGGCACACCGTGCGCAGTCCGCTGGCGCGGCTGGCCGCGTCGGCGCGGGTGCTGGAACTGCTGCTGCCGGCAGGTCACGCGTGCGTGCTGGACGTGGCGCCGGGCGATACCGCGCTGGTCTACGTGATCGACGGCGCGCTGGCCGAGGGCGTGGGCGCCGGCAGCGCCGCGATCTTCGATTCCGGCGCGGCGCTGGGCGTGCGTGCGGGACCCGACGGGACGCACGCGCTGGTGCTTGCGGGCACGCCGATTGGTGAACCGATCGCGCAGCACGGACCCTTCGTGATGAACACCGACGAGGAGATCCGCGAGACCATCGAAGCCTATCGCAATGGCAGCTTGACCGAACCGGCACGCACGGCCGGCACCTGGCCGCGCAAGCCGCGGCCGGGTGCGCACGAGGTGCTTGTCGCCGATGCGCGACCGGGGCAGGATCATGCCTTCAGCCCCGCGGGCTGACAGGGAGGTGCCGCATGACGCAGTGGCGCAATTCCGCCGAACGCTACGGCCTGGTGGCCATCGTGCTGCACTGGCTGGTGGCGCTCACCGTGTGCGGCCTGTTCGGGCTCGGCCTGTGGATGGTCGATCTCGACTACTACGACGCGTGGTACCGTCGCGGGCCCGCGCTGCACAAGAGTGTCGGCCTGACGCTGTTCGCGGTGCTGCTCCTGCGCGTGGGGTGGCGCCGGTGGAGTCCGCCGCCGCTGCCGCCGTCGACGCATACCGCGCTGGAGCGGCGTGCGGCGCGGGTCGCGCATCTGCTGCTGTACCTGCTGCTGTTCGCGCTGGCATGCTCCGGCTACCTGATATCCACCGCCGACGGACGCCCGATCCCGGTGTTCGGGCTGTTCGAGGTGCCGGCGCTGCCGGCGCTGGTCGAGGATCAGGAAGACGTGGCCGGCGCGATCCACGCGTGGCTGGCGTGGAGCCTGGTGGCGCTCGTCGCAGTACATGCGCTGGCCGCGTTCAAACACCATTTCATCGACCGCGACGCGACGCTGAGGCGCATGCTGGGCGTCGCGCGCAATCCTTTACGTTCGTCAACCGAGGAGAACCGACCATGAAGATCCGTAACCTGTTCAGCGCCATCGCACTGGGACTCACCGTTGCAGCGGCCCCCGCCACGGCGGCCGAGTACGTCATCGACAAGGAGGGCCAGCACGCCTTCGTCAACTTCAAGATCAGCCACCTGGGCTACAGCTGGCTGTACGGCACCTTCCGTGACTTCGACGGGCGCTTCTCCTTCGATGCCGCGCAGCCGGAGGCGAGCTCGGTGCAGGTGGAGATCCGCACCGCGAGCGTGGATTCGAACCACGCCGAACGTGACAAGCATCTGCGTGGCAGCGACTTCCTCAACACCGGCAAGCACCCGGAGGCCAGCTTCGTGTCCACCGGTGTCAAGTCCACTGGCGAAGGCAGCTTCGACATCAGCGGCAATCTCACGCTGAACGGGGTGACGCGTCCAGTCACGATCGACGCCAGGCTGCTAGGCGAGGGTGCCGATCCCTGGGGCGGCTACCGGGCCGGCTTCGAGGGCTCGACGCGCATCGCGCTCAAGGACTTCGCGATCGCCAAGGACCTCGGTCCGGCCTCGCAGGAAGTCGAGCTGATCCTCTCCGTCGAAGGCGTGCGCCAGTAGATCCGGGCTGTGCCCGGACATACACCCCGTTCGGCCACAGGCCGAACCTGCGCGGACATTCGCCCGTAGGTCCGGGCTGTGCCCGGACATGAATTGTTCGGCCACAGGCCGAACCTGCGCGGACATTTGTTCGGGCACGGGAGGCCGCCGCACGCTGGCACCGCGCCACGGCCAGGTGTTTTGCAGAAAGCCCGACCGGCCGAATCCGCGCCGCGCACGTTACAATCACCGGCCCACGCGAATTCCGCACCGACTACCCGAGGACCCGATGAGCAACGAGATCCACCTCGACGACCTGGCCGCACCGGTGTTGAGCGAAACCCAGCGCCAGGCCTTGCAGTGGGCCGAGACGGTTCACATGGACTTCGGCGAGCAATCCATTCTCGACGAGGCGCGTGCACTGACCGGGTTGTCGGATTTCGGCGCCGATGACTTCCGCGTGCGGCTCGGCTTGCTGCGCGACGAATGGAGCGCCGATCCCGAGCTGACCGCGCTCGCGCGCATCTCGCTGCGCAACTACCTCGTCCGCTACGCGGCCAATCGCCTGCTGATCCACGACACGCTGCAGCGCCACCCGGAAATCCTCGACGAGCGCATCGAGCGCCCGCTAATCGTCGTCGGTCTGCCGCGCTCGGGCACCACGCACATGGTGAACCTGCTGGCGGCGGACGACCGGCTGCATTCGCTGCCGTTGTGGGAGTCCTACGAGCCGGTCCCGCGCCCCGGCGAGGCACTGCTGCCCGATGGCAGCGATCCGCGCTACCGGCGCTGCGCCGAGGCGTGGGAAGGCATGCAGCGCATGACGCCGTTCATTGCCGCCATGCACCCGATGGAACCGGACCACATCCACGAGGAACTCGAACTCATGGGGCCGGACTTCGCGTCGTACAACTTCGAGTGGCTCGCGATGTCGCCACGCTGGCGCGATCACTACTATGCCACCGACCAGACGCCGCACTACGAGTACATGAAGAACGTGCTGAAACTGCTGCAGTGGCAGCGACGGCAGGCCGGGCAGGGCCACAAACGCTGGGTGCTGAAGTGTCCGCAGCATCTGGAGCAGTTGCCGGTGCTGGACCGCGTGTTCCCGGATGCCACCGTGATCGTCACGCATCGCGATCCGGTGGCGGTTATCCAGTCCTCGATCACGATGCAGGCCTACAGCCAGCGCATCAACCGGCGGCGCGTCGCAATGCGCGAACTGGTCGCGTACTGGAGCGACCGCATCGAGCACCTGTTGCGCGCCTGCGTGCGTGACCGCGATCTGCTGCCAGCCGCGCGCAGTTTCGATTCCCCGTTCCACGAGTTCATGGCCGACGAGATCGGCACCATGACGAAGGTGTACGAGCGGGCCGGACTGGAGTTCACGCCCACGGCGCGCGAGCGCCTGGAGCGCTACGTCGCCGAGCATCCGCGCGGCAAGGAAGGGAAAGTGGTGTACCGGCTCGCGCGCGATTTCGGCGTCGATCCGGCGGCGCTGCGCGAGCGTTTCGCGTTCTACTTCGAACGCTTCCCGGTGCGCGCCGAGGTGCGCTGAGCGCTCGGCTCCGTCGCGTGTGTCTGCTTGCCGGACGGGCGCCGTGATCAGGCGCCGCCCGCGAGCCAGGGCACCCCGTTGATGTGGCTGCCACCGTCGACGAACAGCGTGTTGCCGGTGACGTAACGGCAGTCTTCGCTCGCGAGGAACAGCGCCACGCTGCCGATATCCGTTTCGGGGTCACCCATCCGGCCCATCGGGTTCAGCTTGAGCATCTCGGCCGCGTTGTCCGGCTGCGCGGTGGCGAATGCCTGGTACGCTTCGGTCGCGGCTGCCGGACAGATGATGTTGCAGCAGATCTGGTGCCGCGCCCACTCGCGCGCGGCGGTGCGCGTCAGCGCGCGCAGCGCTTCCTTGGCCGCGTTGTAGTCCACGGTGTACGGATGCGCGTTCACGCCGTTCAGCGACGCGATATTGATGATGCGGCCCCAGTTGCGCTCGTGCATCAGCGGAAACACCGCCTGCATCGCCCACAGCGCCGCCATGTAGCCGATGCGGAACGCGTGGTCGAAGTCCGCGTCGGTTTTCGCTTCGACGCCGCCGAACGGTGCGCCGTCCGGGCGCCGCGCCCAAGCGTTGTTGACCAGGATGTCGGCGCTTCCGAACGCGTCGATCGTCGATCGCACCATCCGTTCGACCTGCGCCTTGTCGCAGACATCGACCTGCAGCGCCTGCGCGCGTGCGCCGAAATCGCGTTCGATGGCGGCTGCCGCTGCGTGTCCGGACTCCGCGTGGTACTCGGCGATAACCACCGAGGCGCCTTCCGCCGCGAGGCGGCGCGCGATGCCCTTGCCGATGCCGGCGCCAGCGCCGGTCACGATCGCCACGCGTCCGTCGAGTCTGCCCATGCTGCCGCGCTCCCAGGTCCAGACGACCACGTTGCTGGTTTGACGTAGGTTCGGCCTGTGGCCGAACGGGGTTTGCACGAATGTCCGGGCACAGCCCGGACCTACGCGAACGATGTCCGGTGTAGGTTCGGCCTGTGGCCGAACATGTCCGGGCACAGCCCGGACCTACGCGGTTCCGGTGATGTGCCTGGCGGCCAGGTAGCCGAAGGTCATCGCCGGCCCCAGCGTCGATCCGGGTCCCGGATACGTCGGCAGCACCGCCGCCGAACAGTTGCCGATCGCGTACAGGCCCTCGATCGCCGAGCCGTCCTCGCGCACCACCTGCGCGTCGGGATTGGTGGCGAGTCCGCCGTGCGTGCCGAAATCGCCCGGATCGATCTTCATCGCGTAGTACGGCGCCTCGTCGATCGGCCCCAGGCACGGGTTCGGCGTCACGCGCGGGTCACCGTAGTAGCGGTCGTAGTCGGAGTCGCCGCGGCCGAAGTCGAGATCCTTGCCGGTGTGCGCGAATTCGTTCATGCGCCGGATCGTCTCTTCGAGACCGGCCGGATCGATGCCCGCCTTGCGCGCCAGTTCGGCGATGGTGTCGGCCTTGTGCACATAACCTTCGTCGAACAGGCGCTTGGGCACCGCCCAGTCCGGACGCATCTGGCTGGTGTACAGCGGGCCCACGATGTACGTGCGGCGGAAGCGCGCATCGAAGATGTGGTAGCTCGGCACGCACGGGTTTTCCTCCGAGTGCACCGCGTAGAGCTGCTTCTGGTAGTTCATGTAGTTCTGCGATTCGTTGGTAAACCGCTTGCCGGCCGGATTCACCACGCAGGAACCGGGATAGGACTTCTCCATGATGCTCATGCGCGGCGCCGGCTCGCCGGGAACGGTGTTGGTGGAGCAGAACCACGCGCCGTCCATCAGGCGCAGTTCCGCGCCCAGCTTCTGGCCGATGCGGATCGCATCGCCGGTGTTGGTCTTCGCGCCACCGCTCCAGCGCGCGTCGGTGGGCTTCGGCAGGTACTGTTCGCGCATCTGCTGGTTGTGCTCGAAACCGCCGGCGGCGAGGATCATGCCCTTGCGCGCCAGCACGCGCACCGGTTTGCCCTCGCGCTCGAGCTGCGCGCCGATCACGCGCCCGTCGGCGTCGGTGACCAGATCGACGAGGCTCGTGTTCAGCCACAGCGGCATCGCGCGATCGAGCATCGACCAGCGCAGCCGGGCCACCCCGGCGCAGCCGCAGGCGATGCGCCTCGAACGGCCCCACTTCAGCAGCCAGGGCAGGTCGATCACCGACTTCAGGATCAGCATCGCCGCGCGCTTCCACCAGCCGGGCAACTGTGCGGTGAAGTCGTGCGCCTCGCCCTGCGTGATCGCGAAGCGGCCGAACATCCACATCATGTGGTGCGTGTCGAGCAGGTTGGCGGCCTCGTCGCCGAGCTCGGATTTCATCATCGGCTCGGGTTCCAGCGAGCGGTTGCCGCTGCGCGCGCCGGGGAGCGTGGTGTAGTAGTCCGGATACTGCGGCAGGTTCAGGTAGCGCATGCGCGTGCGTTCGTGCATGAAGTCGATCATGCGCGGTCCGTTCTCGAGGTAGGTGCGCAGCATCTCGCGCGACACCAGGTCCGCGGGCACCGTGGCCTCGAGATAGCGCATCGCGTCGTCGACCGAATCCTCCGCGCCGGCCTCGAGCGCGTACCGGCTGCACGGAATCCACAGGCCGCCGCCGGAAATCGAACTGCCGCCGCCGTACTTGTCGCCCTTTTCGATCACCAGCACATCGCCCGCGCCCATGTCGTTCGCGCACAGCGCAGCGGTCATGCCGCCGTTGCCGGAGCCGACCACCAGTACGTCGACCTCGTGATCCCAGTTGCCGCCTGCCGTCATGAGGATGTCGCTCCCGCCGTTCGTTGGATTTGCCGCCGCATTGTACGTGAATCGGCATTCAGCCCACGAGTTCGACCGCCACTGCGGTCGCTTCGCCGCCGCCGATGCACAGGCTCGCCACGCCGCGTCGCTTGCCGTAGCGCGCCAGCGCGTACATCAGGCTGACCACGATGCGGCTGCCGCTCGATCCGATCGGATGCCCCAGCGCACAGGCGCCGCCGTGCACGTTGACCTTGTCCTCGTCGAGGCCGAGGTCACGCATCGCGAGCATGGTGACCATCGCGAAGGCTTCGTTGATCTCGAACAGGTCGACCTCGTCCTTGCTCCAGCCGGTCTTCGCCAGCAGTTTCGCGATCGCGTGCGTGGGTGCGGTGGTGAACTGCGCGGGTTCGTGCGAATGCCGCGCGTGGGCGACGATGCGCGCCAGCGGGCGCAGCCCGCGGCGCGCCGCCTCGGCGGCGGTGGTCAGCACCAGCGCCGAGGCGCCGTCGGAGATCGAGCTGGAGTTCGCGGCGGTGATCGTGCCGTCGCGCGCGAATGCGGCGCGCAGCTGCGGGATCTTCTCGAGGTTCGCGGTGAGCGGCTGCTCGTCGGTGTCGACGACGGTCTCGCCTTTGCGTCCCTTGACGGTCACGGGACAGATCTCGGCCGCGAAGGCGCCCGACTCGATCGCGCTGCGCGCACGCTTCAGCGAGCGCACCGCGAAGGCGTCCATGTCCTCGCGCGTCAGGCCACGTTCGTTCGCGGTCTCCTGCGCGAACGATCCCATCGCGCGACCGGTGTACGCGTCCTCGAGTCCGTCGTGGAACATGTGGTCCTTCAGATCCGCGTGTCCGAGCCGGATTCCCTGGCGCGCGCCGAGCAGCAGGTGCGGCGCGTTGCTCATGCTCTCCATGCCGCCGGCGAGCATCACCGCGCAGGTGCCGGCGCGCAGCTGGTCGTGGGCGAAGATCAGCGCCTGCATGCCCGAACCGCAGAGCTTGTTGACCGTGGTACAGCCGGTGCTGGCCGGGACGCCGGCGCCGAGCGCCGCCTGGCGCGCCGGACCCTGGCGCAGGCCCGCCGGCAGCACGCAACCCATGATCACTTCGTCGATGTCGGCGGGTGCCACGGCGCTGCGCGCGATCGCGGCGCGAATCGCCTCGGTGCCAAGTTGCACCGCGCTTGCCCCGGCGAGCACGCCGTTCATGCCGCCCATCGCGGTGCGCGCACCGCCCGTGATCACCACCGTGCTGTCCGTCATGGTTCTGCTCTCCTCGCGAATCCTGATTGACGCCGCGTCGCCGATTGCTGCGGCTTCGACGGGGCGGCATTTGGCCATATCCGGCCGTTGCCCACAAGGCGCGCGCCGCGGCGACTCGTCAGAGGCCGCGTGCCGGTTCCGGCTGGAACAGTTTGCCGCGTGCGCGCACCCGGTACTGCTGCGGCGTGCTGCCGGTCGCGGCCGCGAAGCTGCGGCTGAAGTAGGCGGCGTCGGGGTAACCGCAGCGGTGCGCGATCTCGCCGATCGCCAGATTGCTCTGGCGCAGCAGGTCGCGCGCGAGGTCGAGCCGCGCCTGGCGCAGGAACGCGAGCGGGGTGGTACCGGTAGCAGCGCGGAAGCGGCGGTTGAAGGTGCGCGGTGCGAGTCCGCAGCGCGCGGCGAGTTCGGGTACGCGCAGCGGCGCGCCGGGATTCGCGGCCATCCAGTCCTGCGCCATGCGCACGGTCTCGTCGGGATGCGCGGCGGCGCTGCCGCTGACCAGCCCCGGCACCGCGAGCGGGCGTCGTATCTCGGGCGAGAACTGGCCCTCGACCTGGCGGGCGGCGGCCGCGCCGAAGAACTCGCCGATGAAATGCAGCGTGAGGTCGGCCGCCGAGTTCACGCTGGCGGCGCAGTAGAATGCGCCGGCGCGCGTCACGAGCTGACGGCGTTGCAGCACTACCCGCGGGTAGCGGCGGGCGAAGTCGTCGAAGAAAGACCAGTGGGTGGTCGCCTCGCACCCGTCCAGCAGTCCGGCCGCGGCGGGGAAGTAGCTGCCGGTACCGACGCTGCAGATGCGGGCGCCGGCACGCGCGGCGCGGCGCAGCCAGCCGGTGGTGCGCGCGTGCTGCGTCACGGTGGCGGCGGGAGCGCGCCACAGCGAAGGCACCAGCACCAGGTCGGCACCGGCTACCGCCTCGAGCGCGCAGTCCGGCTGCAGTGTGATCGCGCCCGACATCGTCAGCGGAGCACCGGTCTCACCGGCCACGCGCGCCTCCAGCGACGGGGCGGTGCGTGCGTGCGCCCTCGCGTGCTGCGCCCCGGCACCCAGCATCTCCAGAGGCAGGGCCAGGCTGGAGGCCAGTGCCCCGTCGATGGCCAGAGCGATTATCCGTGGCATCGGGCGTCAGGAAAATTCCCGGATTGACTGGCGGGAAAGTTATGAAAGTTGGCGCAAAAGTGCAAGTGAACAGGGCTTCCGATCCATAGACTGGGGCCGCGACGCCTCTGCGCCGCGTCGCCCCGGACAAAGGAACCAGCGCCATGTCGAGACTCCCAGTCATTACCGGTTTCGGCGGTGTTTCGCCGGCCGGCCGCAGTTCCGGTCACCACGGCTTTCGCCGCCTGATGATCGACGCCCTGCCGGCCGCCGAGGCCGCCGCCACCTGGCGCAGCCTGGCGGCATTGATGGGCATTTCGGCTCCCGATAGCGAGGAGGCGCGGGCGCGGATGCGCGCCCATACGCTGGTGCGGCGCATCGAGCCGGAACATTTCGACAGCGATCGCATCGCGTGGAACCGCCGCATGCAGTGGGCGCCGCCGGCCGAAGGCATCCGCTTTCGCGTCGCGGCCGCGCAGTTGCCGGATCCCTTGCCCGCTAGCTGGCGCGTGCTTGGCCGCGAGGGCCGCCAGGTCGAGATCCTGGTCACCGAAGCGCTGGAGGTGCTGCTGCCGGCCGAGCGGCGCTCCGAGGTCAATGCGGCCGGCCAGTTGCCGGCCGGTTTCGATCCGCGCGCGCTGTATCCGGCCCGCAGCCACCCACGCGGTCTGCAGATGACCGTCTACGGGGCGTCCGATGCGTTGCAGTCGCTCGGTATCGACTGGGAACTCGTACGCGAGCGGGTGCGCCCGGACCAGATCAGCGTCTACGCGGGCAGCGGCATGAGCCAGCTCGACGCGCACGGCAACGGCGGCATGATGGCCTCGCGCGCGATGGGCAAGCGGGTGACCTCGAAGCAGTGCCCCTTCGGTTTCGCCGAGATGCCGGCGGACTTCATCAACGCGTACATCCTCGGCAGCGTGGGCAACACCGGCACCAGCATGGGCGCCTGCGCGTCGTTCCTCTACAACCTCGGCCACGCGCTGGACGACATCCGCAGCGGGCGGGCGCGGGTCGCGATCGTCGGCAACGCCGAGGCGCCGATCACGCCCGAGGTGATCGAGGGATACGCCGCGATGGGAGCGCTGGCCACCGACGACGGCCTGCGCGCGCTCGACGGGTTGTCCCCCGACGCCACGCCGGATTACACGCGTGCCTGTCGGCCCTTCGCCGAGAACTGCGGCTTCACGATCGCCGAGTCGGCGCAGTTCGTGGTGCTGATGGACGACGAGCTCGCGCTCTCGCTGGGTGCAACTGTCCACGCGGCGGTGGCCGAGGTGTTCGTCAACGCCGACGGTTACAAGAAGTCGATCTCCTCGCCCGGCGTCGGCAATTACCTGACGATGGCGCGCGCCGCGGCGCTGGCGCGGGCGATCGTCGGTGACGAGGGGTTGCGCCAGCGCTCCTTCGTGCAGGCACACGGCACCGGCACGCCGCAGAACCGTGTCACCGAATCGCACATACTGGACGAAACCGCGCGCGTGTTCGGCATCCGCGACTGGCCGGTGTGCGCGCTGAAGGCCTATCTGGGGCACTCGATAGGCGCGGCGGCCGGGGACCAGCTGGTGATGACGCTGGGCACCTGGGCGCACGGCCTGCTGCCGGGGATCCTGACCGCCGAGCACTCGGCCGGCGACGTGCAGCGCGAACGGCTGCAGATCCTGCGCCGCCACGAGGCACGCGCACCGCGCGAGCTCGACGTCGCGCTGATCAATGCCAAGGGTTTCGGCGGCAACAACGCCACCGCGACGGTGCTGGCGCCGCACGTGGCGGCGCGCATGCTCGAGAAACGCCATGGCCGCGAGCGCTGGCTGCAATGGCAGCGGTTGAACGAGTCCGTGCGCGAGCGCAGTCGCGACTACGACGAGCGCACGAGCCGCAGCGAGACCGCGCCGATCTATCGCTTCGATCACGGCGTGCTGCACGGCGAGGACCTCGCGTGGGACGCGCACCGACTGCACGTGCCCGGCCACGCGCTCGCGATCGATCTGGACCTGCCCTCGCCCTACCCCGACATGCTGTAGGTCGGCATTCAGAGGGTGTCGCAAGACCTCTCGCCCGCGGGACGGTGCCAGCGCGCGGCGGCGATTTCACACCCGTGGGACGCCGTGAATACGTCCCTGTAGGCTCGAACGCCGCATCCCTGCGGCGTACGCCCCCCGGCGCGAAATCGCCGCCGCACGCTTCGAGGGTTTTTGCGACAGCCTCTGCATGCCGACAAGGGCACCCCGCCTTGCATTCGCCGGCGCTTCGCCGCAGTGTGCGGGCTTTGCGAAGGAATCCGGACCGACGATGGATACCCTGGAGGCACTGCTCACCCGAACCTCGAGCCCGCGGCTGTGCGATCCGCCGCCGCGCGGCAACGCGCGCGACCGGATCTTCCGCGCCGCGCTGCGTGCGCCCGATCACGCGCGCCTGCGTCCCTGGCGCTTCCTGGTCGTCGAGGGCGACGGGCGGGCGCGGCTCGGCGAGGCGCTGGTGCGCGCCACGCGCGCCGCGCGACCGGATACGGACGCGCAACTGCTCGAGAAGCTGGCGGCGGCGCCGTTGCGCGCTCCGCTGGTGCTGGTGCTGGTGGTACGCACGGTCGAGCATCCGAAGGTGCCCGCGATCGAACAGCAGCTGTCGCTCGCCTGCACCGCCCACGCCATGCTGCTGGCCGCGCATGCGCTCGGCTTCGGCGGCATCTGGCGCACCGGGGACGTGACGTACCTCGATGCGTTGCGGTCGGAGCTGGGGCTACTGCCGACCGACCGCGTCGCGGGTTTTCTGTACCTCGGAACGCCGGAAGTGGCGCCGCGCGAGCCGGCGCCGACCGATCCGGCGGACTTCTTCCTCGACTGGCCGCCGACGGGAGCGTAAACATGCAGATGCCGCACTACGAGACGCTGGCAGTGAGCCTCGACGAGGCGGTCGCGCTGGTCGAGCTGAACCGCCCGGACAAGGCGAACTCGATGAACGCCGCGATGTGGCGCGAGATCGGCGACTGCATGCGCTGGTGCGACGCCGAGCGCGGCGTGCGCGCCGTGGTGCTGGCGGGTCGCGGCCGGCATTTCTGCGCCGGCATCGATCTCGAGATGTTCACGTCGCTGGACGACCCGACCCTCGAACCCGGCCGGCGCGCCGAGCGCCGGCGTGACACGATCGAGCGCCTGCAGGCGGACCTGACGGCGATCGAGCGCTGCCGCAAACCGGTGCTCGCGGCGGTGCACGCGGCCTGCATCGGCGGCGGGGTCGACATGATCAGCGCCTGCGACATGCGCTATTGCACCGAGGACGCGTACTTCGCGATCAAGGAGATCGAGCTCGGCATGGTGGCCGACGTCGGTACGCTGCAACGGCTACCGCGGCTGATCGGGGACGGGCTGATGCGCGAGTTGGCGTACACGGGGCGACGCATCGATGCGCAGGAGGCGCACCGCTACGGTCTGGTCAATCGGGTGCACGCCGACCGCGAGGGCCTGCTGGCCGACGTGCTCGCGCTGGCGGGCACGATCGCGCGGCGCTCGCCGCTGGCGATCCGCGGCACCAAGGAGGTGCTGCTGCACGCGCGCGACCACGGCGTGGCCGACGGGCTGCGTTACGTGGCGAACTGGAACGCCGGCATGCTGAGCGCGGACGACCTGTTGCGCTCGGTAGGGGCCGGCGGCAAACCCGAGACCGTCGTGTTCGACGACTGATCACCCGCTTCCCACGGATTCCGGTACGCATCTTGCTGAGCCGCCCTGCAAGGTGGTGCGCGGCCGCTTTGGGGCGGCGCGATGCACCATGATCGTGCGCCGCGCGTCGCGGTTGCACCAGCAAGGGGCGAGGCGCTCCACCGTGACGGGAGAACAACGATGCAGCTTCGGTCGAAGTGGTTGCGTTTGCACCAGGTGGTGGCGGCAACGGTGGCGATGCACGCGTTGCCCGCCCTGGGCGCGGACACCGTTCCCGACGGGGCCAATACGGCCTGGATCCTGAGCTCCACCGCGCTGGTGTTGTTCATGACGCTGCCCGGGTTGTCGCTGTTCTACGGCGGGCTGGTGCGCAGCAAGAACGTGCTGACCGTGCTGATGCAGTGTTTCTCGATCGCGTGCCTGGCCTCGATCCTCTGGTACGCGCTCGGCTACAGCATTGCGTTCGGCGGTGCCAATGCGTGGTTCGGCGGCTTCGGGCGCGCGTTCCTGGGGGGAGTGGGGGAGGTCTCGGTCAGCGGCAGTCTGCCCGAAACGGTGTTCCTGATGTTCCAGATGACGTTCGCGATCATCACGCCGGCGCTCATCGTCGGTGCGTTTGCCGAGCGCACGCGGTTCTCGGCCGTGATGGTGTTCTCGGCCGCGTGGCTGTTGCTCGTCTACGCCCCGGTGGCGCACTGGGTCTGGGGTGGCGGCTGGCTGCAGCAGCTGGGTCTGCTCGACTTCGCGGGCGGCACCGTGGTGCACGTGACGGCGGGCGTGGCCGCGCTGGTGTCGGCGCTGGTGATCGGCAATCGCAGCGGTTTCGGTGTCACCGCGATGCCGCCGCACAACATGACGATGACGGTCACCGGTGCCGGGATGCTGTGGGTCGGGTGGTTCGGGTTCAATGCGGGCAGTGCGTTGGCCGCCAATGGTGATGCCGGCATGGCGATGCTGGTCACGCACCTGTCGGCGGCCGCCGGTGCGTTCACGTGGCTGTGCATCGAGTGGCTGCGTTTCGGCAAGCCGAGCGCGCTGGGCGCCGTGACCGGGATGGTCGCCGGCCTGGGGACGATCACGCCGGCATCGGGCTACGTCGGGCCGGCGGCCGGGCGGGGTTTAGGGACCACCGCGGGCACCGTTTTGTTGTTAGCGACGCCGTGGGGCAAAAGCGGGGTGTAAAAACAAGACAAG
>CAUJIL010000139.1 GCA_963204845.1 Pseudomonadota bacterium
GCCGGCGCTGGCCGGTCGCGGCGCGGGGCTCAACCCATGCGGCCGAGGATCGCCCCTCCGGTGGGCACGCCGACGCCCGAGGTCACCAGCGCGTGGTTGATGGTCTTCTGCGGCTGGTTGACCGAGGTGCCACGCACCTGGCGCACCGCCTCCACGATGCCGTTCACGCCATGGATGTAGGCCTCGGACAACTGCCCGCCATGGGTGTTCGTCGGCAGGCGGCCGTCGCTGCGCAGCGCACCGTCGGCGACGAAGTCCTTCGCCTCGCCGGGCTTGCAGAAGCCCCACGATTCGAGCTGCCACAGCACGATCGGCGAGAACGCGTCGTAGATCACCGCCGAATCGATGTCGGACGCGCTAAGCCCGCACTGCGCGTAGGCTTTCTTCGCCGCGATGTCCATCTCCGGCAGGCAGCCGATCTCGGGACGGTAGAACGAGGTCATCTCCTCCTGGTCCTTCGCCGAGCACTGCGCCACGCCGCGGATCAGCACGCCGGGCTGCTTCAGGTCGCGCGCGCGCTCCGGGGTCGTGACGATCACGGCCGAGCCGCCGTCGCTCTCCTGGCAGCAGTCGTAGATCCTGAGCGGCGAGCAGATCTTCTTGCCGGCGTCGTATTCGGCGCGATCGAAGGGGCGCTGGTAGAAAAACGCCGCGGGGTTGTTCACCGCGTACATACGCGCGGAGTGCGCGACCTCGAAGAAGGCATCCACCGTGCAGCCGGTGATGTGCATGTAGCGCTGCGTGAACGTCGCCACCCACGAGGCCGGCGTCAGCAGGCCGAACGGCATGTACCAGCCGTAGTGGATCGCGCTGCCGGTGATCAGGTCACCCGAGACACCTTTCGAGTAGCGATGGCCCGAGCGCCCGTTCAGCGCGCGGTAGACCACGACCGTGTCCGCGATGCCGGTGGCGACCGCCATCGCGGCCTGCAGCACGCAGCCGGTCGCGGCGCCGCCACCGTAGGGAACGCGGCTGTAGAAGGTCAGGTCGTTGCAGCCGACCGCACGCGCGACGTCCACTTCCTCGTTCTGGTCGATCGTGAAGGTCACCATGCCGTCGACGTCGGAGGGCTCGAGGCCGGCGTCGTCGAGTGCGGCCTTCACCGCCTCCGCGGCCAGCGACAGCTCCGAGCGCCCGGAGTCCTTGGAAAACTCGGTGGAACCGATGCCGACGATCGCCGCGCGGTCCGAGATGTTGCGTTCCATGAATCAAGCCTCCTTCGGCAGTTCGAGGCGCACGACGCCCGCCATGTGCGTGCCCCAGACGTTGTTCTCACCGGTGACCGACACGTCGACCGTGCCGGCGGCGTCGTCCTTCGCGACGACCTCGCCGGTGACCGTCATGACCACGCCCGGAACATTCGGCGCGCCGAGGCGCAGGTCGATGCTTTTCAGCGTCGCCTGCGGGCCAGCCCAGTCCGTCACAAAGCGGCCCATCAGGCCGTTGCTGGTGATGATGTTCATGAAGATGTCCGGCAGGCCGACGTCCTGCGCGGCCTTCGTCTCGTGATGCACCGGCGTGAAGTCTCGCGATGCGATCGCCCCGCCCACGATCAGGCCGGTGGTGATGTCGATCTTCAGTTCCGGCAGCCGGTCGCCGACCGCCACGCCGCCATAGCGCAATGTCTCTCTGTTCATGGTGATGTCTCGCTGATTCCTGGATTCGTGTCAGACGGGGTAGAACTGCGGCAGCCAGGTCTTCTCGTCGACCTGCTCCACCTTGCCCTTGACCTTCATGCCGATGCGCACCGCGCTCGGCTCGCAGCCGGTGATGCCGGCGACGAGGCGCGTGCCCTCGGCGAGCTGGATCACGCCGACCACCAGCGGGTACGGGTAGCCGGGAAAGCGCGGATACGAGATCTCGGTGAAGCTGAACACCTCGCCGTCCAGCGTGGACTCGATCGAGTCCCACTCGATCGACTGGCACTCGCCGCACATCGGCCGCGGCGGATGGCGCAGCGTGCCGCAGGCCTTGCAGCGCTGGATCAGCACCCGGCCCTGGTCGACGGCCTCCCACCACCACGCGTTGTCGTGCCCGCGCGGCGAGGCAATGCGGGTGGCGGCCTCCACGGCCGCGGCCTGCTGGCCGCCAGCGGCCTGCGCCGCGTCCTGCGGCGGCGGCACGAACTTCAGCACGCGGAACACCTGCCGGCCCACCGGTTCGTCGTTCTGGTCGGTGAACGTGGTGACCGTCTCGATGAAGTAGCCCATGCCGCGCCCGGTCTTCTTCGGGCCCACGATGTTGTCGATGATGGTGTGGAAGTTCACCTGGTCACCGGGGCGCAGCTCGCGGTAGAACTCGGTCCTGGTGTTGGTGCCCAGGGTGCCGGTATAGCCGTAGGACTCGAACACGTTGTGCAGTTCGCGCTGCACGTCGACCTTCGGCGACTGGCACATCGGATAGCCTTCCATGCTCCAGATCTGCAACATGGTCGCCGGCGCGACGATGCCCTTCCTGGGGGAGCGCGCCGCGTAGTCCGGGTCCGTGTACGCCGGGTTCTGGTCGCCGATCACTTCCGCCCAGTGGCGGATCATCGCGACGTTGACGTCGTCCTTGCCGCGCTGGCGCGGGCCGTTCTCCCGGCCGACGTAGGCGCGGATCTTCGCTTCGAATTCACTCACTTCTTCAGGTGTCATCTCGTTTTCCCCAGTCGTATCGAGTCCAGAATCCGTGGCCGCGGCTCGCACACTGCGGCAACAAGCCGCGAATCATATTCGGTTCGGGGGGGCATCGCCAAACCCGCGCGCGGCGGCGCTGTTCGGCCACAGGCTGCCGTTTCAGCGCACGCAGCCGCGCGCCACGTGACGCGACCAGGCCGCCACGCTCAGCGAGGGGGGGCTGCCCGGCGCGGCCGGCAAAGCGCTGGCGTCGGTGACGAACAGCCCCGGCACGTCATGCACCTCTCCGCGCGCATCGAGCACCGAGTCGCGTAGCGAACGCCCCACGCGCGCGCCGCCCACCGGATGCACCGTCAGCAGCCCCGACAGCGGTCGCGGCGCCAGTCCACCCAGGCGTCCCAGCGTGGCGAGATGCTCGTGGATGCGCTGGAACACCGGGCTCGCCGACGCGGCGTAGTCGATCCGCAGGCGCCCGCCAGCCCACGAGACCCGGCCATCGGCCGCGTCGATTCCCATGCCGGCGATGAACAGGTTGCCGCGCTGACGTTCCCGGGCTCGCTTGCCGATCGGCATCGCATCGAGTCCACCGCGCCCGGCCTGGAGGAAGATCGGTCCGTGCACATCGTCGCGATGACGGAACAGGCGCGTGTAGACGCCGGCTGCCGCGTAGTCGACGCCGGGGACCGCGACCGGATACGCAGCGGCCACGTCCCCGTTGCTGCCGAATCCCGTCCCGAGCGCGGGCATCGGTCCGAGGCCGCCGGCCGCGCGACTGCGCAGCAGCAGGCGCAGTGTGTTCAAGGTACCGGCGGCGACGATCACGCGCGCGGCGCGTAGCGTTCGCTGACGCCCGTCGCCGTCGCGGAACCCGATTTCGAAACCGCCGTTGCGCTCGCGGCGCAGGCTCTGCGCCTCACAGCGCTCGCGCACCACCAGTCCGCGGCGCATCGCCGGCAGCAGGCAGGCGAAATCCAGCGTGGTCTTGCCTCCCTGCGGAGAGCCGAACATGCCTTCCTGGCGGAAATCGGTCTCGCGACGCGTGACGCCGCGCCACGACACCTCGCGGCACTCGCCCGCCACCTGCGGGAACAGATAGCCCCAGCGTAGCGCCTGATCGCCGCTCACGTCGACGAACGGCGCGGATGCCGACTCCCATGGAGCGGGGGGAAACGTCCGCGGATCGGGCGCTGCGGGAAAGCGCGAGTCCAGCAGTTCCAGCGCCGCCTCGTAGTGCTGCTCCATCGACTGCCGATCGATCCCGTCGGCCACGCCGTCCCAGTAATCCGTGCGCAGCGGGCGCGCGTGCAGCGCGCTGTAGACATGGCTGTTGCCACCAACACCGCTGGAGCACACCACGCCGATGTCGCTTCCCAGGTGCGCCTCCAGCAGCCCGTCACGATTCAGCGTCAGGGAGCCTCCGGGCAGGCGCCGATGATGGACGCGGAACAGCGCGTGCGTAGCCAGGCGCCAACCTGCCGGCAGCGGCGCCCGGGATGGCACGCCGGCGCTGCGAAGCGGCAGCGTGTCACGCCAGGGACCACGCTCGAGCAAGGTGACGCGGGCGCCGGCTGCGCAGAGCTCGGCCGCCGCAACCGAGCCGCCGAAACCGCTGCCGATGACGACGAAATCATCCATCAAGACGGTCCTCGAGGTGCCACGGATAGAGCCGCGCACCATCGATCGCGATCCGTCCCCACATCAGGCAGATGATCCAGACCGCGATCGGCACCGGACGGCCATCCATCAGATCGATCACCGCGTGGC
Source organism: Pseudomonadota bacterium (assembly GCA_963204845.1). Lineage (GTDB taxonomy): Bacteria > Pseudomonadota > Gammaproteobacteria > Pseudomonadales > UBA5518 > UBA5518. Next base: position 4,383 of record CAUJIL010000139.1, read on the forward strand.
CGATCAGGAACGACACCGCCACCGCCTTGTAGGCGGCCATGAAGAGCAGCAGCGTGGCGTGGCGCATCGGCGCGCGCGCACCGAAATGGCTGGTCACGCCCACGCCGACCAGTACCCCGCCGTAGAGTGTGGCGATCACCGCATCGGCGCCCGCATCGATGCCGATGAGGTGCCAGAACTGCAGCGGAAACAGGATCATCAGCGCTCCGATGATCAACGCGAACGGCGCGCTGCGGCGGAACAGCGCCGCGATCTTCCGCGCACGGTCCTCATCGCTCATCTGCGTCGCCATCGTGCTTCTCCTCGTGTAGTCCAATCACCGGTTGCCGGGTGCTGCCGCAGGCGGCACGCGTACCGATCTGTTACCGCAGGTTCGCCAGAGGCCGTACATTCGGTCGGCCACGGGCCGAAGCTACGGGGCCACGCCCGCCAGACGGCCGACCAGCGCGATCGCGGCGTCCGTGTGCGCGGGATCCCAACTGTCGATGGCGACCAGGTACTTGCCGTCGACCACGAAACTCGGGACGCTCTCGATGCGATACGCGAACGCGGCGCCCGCGCGGTCGCGCCACTTCGCGATGTGTTCGATGTAGCGCACCTCCGGCGGCAAGGTGCTGCGCCACGCATCGACCTTCGGTCGCGCGTCCTGGCAGTGCGGGCAGGTTTCGATATAGAAATACATCACGTAGCGACCCGCCGGCGTCGAGGCGTGCCGCGGCGGCTGGTCGTACTCCGTGCACGTGAATCCTTCGGTCACTTCAGGGCAGCCGGCCGCGGCCCGCGTGGCCGCGGCGGCAAGCACCAGCGCCGCGACAGCGCGGTGCAGACAGGGCATCGATGTCACGTCGTTTCCTCGCCAGCAAGCCGGGAATGGGTCAACACCGCGGATTGTCGCCGACCGTGATCACGCAGACCAGCAGCGTCCGCCTCAGAACGCCCCGGGCGGCGGGAATTCCCCGAACTGCGGCAGCGCATCGTGGATCGTGTACCACGGCGCCTTCGATGCCACGAAAATGTGCGCCTGCGGGCGCAGGCCCGGATCGTCGTCGAGCGTGCCCATCGGCACCCCGACCGGGCCATCGGCCTGGTCCGCGCGCGGCAGCGCCGAACCGCAGACGGTGCAGAATGCGTAACTGAAGCGTGGCGCGCCGGGCAAGGTGTAGCTCGCGAGTTGTTCCTGCCCGCGCGTGTAGGCGACCGGTGCGAACAGGATCGAGGCGAACGCCGCCGAGCGTGCGCGCCGGCAGCGGCTGCAGTGGCAGTTCACCGCCCGCCGTGGCGCGCCGGCGAGGTGGTAACCGACCGCGCCGCACAGGCAACTGCCGCGCGGATGCGGGCCGGGCGGCTCGCGCACCCCGAAGTCCTCGAGCACCGCGCCACCGCTGCCCGGCGGCCAGGCATCGAAGCACGGCAGCCCGTCGTCGACGGTGTACCACGGCGCCTTCGAGGCCGCGAAGATGTGCGCGTTCGGCCGCACGCCCGGATCGGCGTGGAAGTTGCCGGCCGGTACGAAGATCCACTTGCCGGCCGGCTCGCCGGGCACCACGGCCGCGCAGCGCGTGCAGAAACACCGTTCGCCTCCGGCCGAAGACGCATAGCGCCCGATGGTGACGCTGGCGCGCAGCGCGAACCCGCTCGCGCGCGCACCCACGTAGGTGGCGAACGCCGAGCCGTGGGCCTTGCGGCAGCGCGTGCAATGGCAATGCGACATGGTGCCGAGCGGCTCCTCGGCCGACCACTCGACCCCCCCGCACAGACAACTGGCTTCGATCATCCCGCTTTCCTCGTGGCCGGCCCCGGCCGGCTGGTTGGAGTGCATTCTGCACCCGGCGCGACACGGGCGCCATCGGCCTGAACGCTTTGTCACTTATCGCTAAGCAAAAGCGCGTACACTGGCCCGCGGCGCCCGCGCGAGGCGCCGCGGCACGCACACACGAACGGGAGGGCACCGTGGCTCACGAGACATTCTTCGGCTTCACCAAGATCATCGTCGACGACCTCGACCGCATCGCCGACTTCTACAAGGCCACGATGGGGTTCCGCGAATACCTGCGCGTGAAGGACGACGTCGCCGGCGAACCGATGGAGGAGATCATCCTGATCCACGGCGAGCAGATGGGCCAGAGCGTGCCGCTGATCGTGTGGAAGTTCCCGCAGCGCCAGGCACCCGCCGACAGCGATTCGATCCTCGGCTTCCAGACCGCGGACCTGGACGCGCTGGTCGGCAAGGTCGTGGCCGCCGGTGGCACGGTGGTGCAGGCGCCCAGGGACAACCCGGCGCACGGCGTGCGCGTGGCGTTCGCAAAGGACCCCGACGGTCGCCTGCTCGAACTCGTGCAGATGCTGTAGCGGAGGGATCGGACCATGGGCGAATTCCGCATCGCACCGGATCTGCTGGGACTCGAGGACGCGGTGGCCGTGGTCACCGGCGGTGGCGCCGGCGTGGGGCGCGGTTGCGCGCTGCAGCTCGCGCGTGCCGGCTGCCACGTCGCGGTGATCGACGTGAACGCCGAGGCCGGCGAGCGCACCGCGGCCGGGATCCGCGCGCTGGGACGGCGAGCGATCTTCCTCGCCGTGGACGTGCGCCGGCGCGAGGCGGTGCAGTCGATGGTGACCGACGTGGTCGCCGCGCTCGGCGGGCTCGACGTGATGGTCGCGAACGTGGGGCATCCGCTGCACATCGGCCCGGTGCTCGACCTCACCGAGGAGCAGTGGGACGACGTGTTCGCGCTGGACCTGAAGACCACGCTGTTCTGCGCGCAGGCGGCGGCCGTGTCGATGGTCGAGCGCGAGGTGCGCGGGCGCATCGTCACGGTGAGCTCCTCGAGCGGCATCACCGGAGCGCCGGGCATCGCGGCCTACGGCGCCGCCAAGGCCGGTGTGATCCACCTGACCAAAACGCTGGCGCTGGAACTGGCGCCCTACGGCATCCGCGTGAACTGCGTGGTGCCCGGAACCCACCTGACCGAGGCGATGCGCGCCACCCTCGAGGGCGGCGGCCCCATGGCCGACTACATCCGCGCCGCCGGCAAGGCCATGCCGCTGGGGCGGCTCGGCGAACCGCCTGAAACCGGCGGCGTGGCGGTGTTCCTCGCCTCCAACCTGTCCGCCTACATGACCGGGCACGCGGTGATCTCCGACGGCGGCATCACGCACACCACCAACCGCCCGCCGGTCGCCTCGACGCAGACCCCGCGCGCGCTGGCGCACGTCAGCCGCCTGCAGGGAGGGCAGTGACATGGACATCCGCGACTTCACGCGCGCGGTCGACGTGGTCGACGCGCACATCCACGTGCAGCGCTCGGCGGCGCACACGCAGGAGCTCTACCACTACTTCCTGATGCGCGGCGCCACGCGCAGCGGACCGCCGAACCCGCCGGTGATCGGCACGCTCGAGCAGGTGCAGGCGATGCTCGAACGCACCGGCGTGCGGCACGCGAACATCCTGATGTTCACCTGGTCCGGCATGTACTACCGCGACGGCCAGTTCACGCTGCCCGACGACCCGGCGGAGCGCGCGCTCGCCGACCATGAACTCAAGGCACGGATCTCACGGCGCATCGTCGACAACAACGAGTGGGCGCTGCAGACTGCGCTCGCGCAGCCGAACCTCAGCTGCTTCGTCGGCATCGACCCGGTCGTGATGGACGAGCGCGCGCTGCTCGCCGAGATCGAGGACAAGGTCCGCCGCGGCGCACAGGGCGTGAAGTCGCAGTTCACCGACTGCGGGATCCTCGCCGACGACCGCCGGCTGTGGCCACTCTACGATTACCTGCAGGCCCGCGAGATTCCCCTGCAGATGGTCACGGCCGAATGGGCGCCGGGGCTCAACCGACCGGCGCACTGCGCCGCCGCGTTGGCGGAGTTCCCGCGGCTGCGGCTGATCTTCTCGCACATCGGCCACGGGCACCGCTTCGGCGAAGGCAGCGACGCCGAGTTCCTCGAACTCGCGCGGCGCTACCCCAACGTCGGCGGCGACCTGTCGCTGCGGCTGCCGGAGGTCGCCGACGGCCACATCGATCCGCAGGCGATGGTCGCGCACCTCAGGAGGATCGGCACCGACCGCATCTTCTACGGCAGCAATTTCAGCCTCAACGAGATGCTGCATCCGGGTCCGCCACCGGCGGACGGCGATTTCCAGCTCAGCGAAACGCTGAAGGGACTGCAGGCGCTCGCGACGTTGCCGCTGACCGAGGACGAGCGGACCGACATCGCTGGACGCAACTACCGCCGCTGGCTGAAACTGCGCGCCTGAAACCGCAGCCGCCAGGAGAGAACGAGACCGTGACGATTCCCCGCGAAGAAACCCAGCGCGTCATCGACACCCACCGCGCGGCATCGGCCGCGATGATGATGCGCAGCGACTATCTGGTGCCCGACTGCTTCGAGGAGCAGGTTGCGCGCTTCGGCGAGCGCACCGCGCTGATCCACGAAGGCAGCACGATTTCGTGGCACGAGCTCGAGGCTCGCTCGCGACACTACGCGCAGATCGCGCTGGCGAGCGGGCTGCGCCCTGGCGACGTGGGCGCGGTGATGATCGAGAACCGGCCGGAGTTCTTCTACGCGTGGCTGGGGCTGTCGCGCATCGGGGTGATTGCGGGACTGATCAACACCAGCGCCATCGGCATCGCGCTGGCACATGCGCTGCGCGCGACTTCGGCCGGGGTGCTGTTCATCGGTGACGAGTGCATGGAGCAGCTATGCACTACCGACGACCTGCCTGACCACGGGTTGACGATCGTGCGCGTCCCCGACCGCGCGACTCCTGACGCGCCGCGCCACCCGCGGGCGCGCGAACTCGAGAGCTTCGACGTCTCCGCGGCCGGGGCGGACGAACTGCGCGCGCTGCGTGCCGGCATCGACAGCCGCCGCCCGTGTTTCTATATCTTCACGTCGGGCACCACCGGGCTGCCGAAAGCGGCGCTGATCAGTCACGGTCGCTTCCTGTCGGTCGGCGCCGGTTGGCGCAGCGTGGTCGAACTCGGCGACACGGACGTGTTCTATTGCGCGCTGCCGCTGTTCCACGGCGCGGCGCTGATGTCGCTCTACAGCACCGCGCTGCAGTGCGGCGCGGCGGTGCTGGTGCGCCGGAGGTTCAGCGTCTCGCGCTTCTGGCCCGACGTGAAGCAGTGGGGCGTGACGGTGTTCCAGTACGTGGGCGAGGTCGTGCGCTACCTGGTGAACGTGCCGCCGGTGCCCGAGGAACAGGGGCACGGGCTGCGGCTGATCATGGGCTCCGGCATCGGCATCGACGTCTGGCAGCGCTTCAAGCAGCGCTTCGGCGAACACGTGCTGATCCTCGAGGGCTGGGGCGCGACCGAGTCGAACGCGAACATGACGAACTTCGACCAGAAGCCCGGCAGTTGCGGGCGCATCCCGTTCCCCGAGCGCAGCCATGTGCGCATGCTGCGCTACGACCAGGGCAACGACGAACTCATGCGCGACGCCGACGGCCGCTACATCCTGTGCCAGGCGGGCGAGGTCGGCGAACTGCACGGCCAGATCCGGCGCGGCAACGGCGAATGGGTCGCACCGTTCGAGGGCTACACCACCGAGGCCGACACCGAGGCGAAGATCCGGCGCGACGTGTTCGAACCCGGCGATGCGTGGTGGCGTTCGGGGGACCTGTTCCGCTTCGACGAGGACGGATATTTCTATTTCGTCGACCGCATCGGCGATACCTTCCGCTGGAAGGGCGAGAACGTCTCGACCACCGAGGTCGCGCAGCAACTCTCGGTGTACCCCGACGCCGAGACCACCAACGTCTACGGCGTGAAGGTTCCGGGCCACGAGGGCCGCGCGTGCATGGTCGCGCTGGAAATGAAAGCCGGCCGCGCCTTCGACCCGCTGGCGTTCCACCGCTGCGTGAGCGACAACCTTCCGGTCTACGCGCAGCCGCTGTTCGTGCGCATCCTCGCGCAACCCGAAGTCACCGCGAACTTCAAGCTGCGCAAGGTGCGCTTGCGCGACGAGGGGTTCGCCCCGGCCACCGTCACCGATCCGCTGTACGGACTCGACCGCGAGCGCGGCAGCTACGCGCCGCTCGACGCGGCGCTGCTCGCGCGCATCGCGGCGAACTGAAGTCGGCGCTCAGGCAGGGAAGAAGCGACTGATCGTGTCGGCCACGCAGGCCGGTCGGTCGCTGCCCTCGACTTCCACCGTCACGCGCACGATCACCTGCACCGCGCCCTTCACTTCCTCGACGGCGACCACCTCGCCACGCCCGCGGATGCGCGAGTCGACCGGCACCGGCGCCGGGAAACGTACCTTGTCCACCCCGTAGTTGACGCCCATCGACACGTTGTCGACGCGCATCAGTTGCGGCAGGAACAGGTTGACCAGCGCGAGCGTGAGGTAGCCGTGCGCGATGCACTTGCCGTAGGGGCCGCTGGCGGCCTTGACGGGATCGACGTGGATCCACTGGTGGTCGCCGGTCGCGTCGGCGAACTGGTCGATGCGCTGCTGCGTGACCGACAACCAGTCGGTGACGCCGAGTTGCATCCCTTCCTTGCCGATCAGGTCCGCGGGACGCTCGAAAACTGTGCTCATGTGCTGCTCCGGATGCCATGGTTGCCTGCGCCGGCGTTGCCCGCCAAAAGGCGGAACGCGCGCACAGTTTAGCCGCGCCCCACCCGCGCGCGCCACGGCGTGCGGTGGCGGTATCGCGGGGTGCTGCCTATACTCCAGGCGCTATCCGGGCCGCCAGAGGTGGAACTCATGATCCCCGTCCCATTGCACCGCGCGTGGCGCGCCGGAGTGCGTGTGCTGATGCTCTGCGCGGCACTGCTCGCCGCCGGTTCGGTGCACGCGCTCAGTCTCGGGAACGCGAGCCTGCAGTCGCGGGTGGGAGAGCCATTGCGGGTGTCGATACCGCTGGGGCGCCTCGGCACACTGGACGGTAGCCAGATCCTGGTCGGCCACGCCCCCGATACTGACTACGATCGTTTCGGCATCGAGCGCGTCACCTCGACGGGCAGTACGCTGCGCTTCGAACTCGTGGTCGATCGCAGCGGACGCGCGAGCGTCGAGGTCCGCACCGAGCAGCCGGTCGCCGAACCGTACGTCGACATGGTCGTGGAAGTGCGCTGGCCCACGGGACGCCTGGTCAAGTCCTACACGCTGCTGCTCGACCTGCCGCCACGACGCTGATCGCCCGATCCGGTTTTCGAGGGGAGATGTTCTCGTAGGTCCGGGCTGTGCCCGGACATTTGTTCGGGCACAGCCCGAACCTACACGGGACATTTGTTCGGGCGCAGCCCGAACCTACTCGGGTTCGGGGTGCATCGCGATGAAACCGCTGGGGCACTCGCTGGCGCACAGCCCACAACCCTTGCAGTAGTCGTAATCGAACACGTAGTGCGAACCGTCGCTCGCCGTGTCGGCGATCTTCAGCACCGCGGCGTCCGGGCACAACACCCAGCAGTTGTCGCAGGCGAGGCAGTTGCCGCACGCGAAGCAGCGCCCCGCCTCGTCGGCGACCGCCGCGGCGTCCAGCGAGCCCTCGATCTCGCGCATGTCGTCGCGCTCGGCCACCGGCAGCACGGCGGCACGGCGCGCCGGT
>CAUJIL010000140.1 GCA_963204845.1 Pseudomonadota bacterium
TTGCCGCAGGCGTCGCCGCCGGCGTACAGCCCGCCGGCGGCGGCGACGCTTCCCCACGCATCGACGCGCAGGAATCCCGAACGCTGCACCAGAGCGCCGAGCCCGGCGGGATCGACCTGTTCGCCGATGCACGGGATCACCAGATCGGCCTGCAGGATGCGCTCCGTGCCCTCGAAGGCGACGCGTGCGCGGCGACCGTCGGCGCGTTCGAGCTTGCGCAGCGCGACGAGCTCGACGCCCACGATCCGCGCGCCGCGCAGCAGCACGCGCGACAGCGTTGCGTGCGGGTGGATCACGATGCCTTCCTCGAGGCCCTCCTCGAGTTCGCGCGGCACGATGTTCAGCACGTCGTCGGGCGCCGTCTGCGGCCCCGGCAGCCCCGAGGCCGTCACCAGGTGCACCTCGTCGGCGCCGTGGCGCTTCATCACGCGCGCGATGTCCATCGCGGTGTTGCCGCCGCCGTGCACCACCACGCGGCGCGCGGCCGGCACCTCGCCGACGTCGATCCACGACTTCAGCAGGTCCAGGCCGTCGCGCGTGCCGGCCGGAATCACGCCCTGCACGTCCCACGGGCGCGAGCGCGCGCAGCCCGGCGCGAGGAACACCGCCACGTGATCGGCGCGAAGTTCATCGAGGCTGAAATCGCGCCCCAGCGCCTGGCGGGTGTGCAAACCGATGCCGCACGCCAGCACGCGCTCGAGCTCGGCATCGAGCACGGCGCGCGGCAGGCGCGTCATCGGGATCGCCGAGCGCAGCAGGCCGCCGGCCTCGGGCGCGGCCTCGAACACCACGGGAGCGAGACCGTGGCGCAGCAGGTGATACGCGACGGAGATTCCCGCGGGCCCGGCGCCCACCACCGCGACGCGCGGTGCGCCGGCGGGTGGAGCGACGATGCCCGGATAGTCCCAGCCCCCCGCGAGCGCCGCGTCGCCGAGGAAACGCTCGATGCCGTGGATGCCGATCGCGGTGTCGTAGTGCCCGCGGTTGCAGCGCTGCTCGCAGGGATGCGGGCACACACGCCCGGTGATGGCGGGCAGCGGATTCGCCGCGACCAGACGCTCCCAGGCGCGGCGGTGATCGCCCTCCTGTACCGCCGCGAGCCAGTACTGCGGGTCCTCGCCGGCGGGACAGGCCGCGTGGCACGGGGCCGCGGCATGTTCGTGCCCGGGGCGCAGATCGCGCCACGAGCCGGTGTGGCAGGCGAGCGAACTGCCCGGCTCGCCCCAGGCGCCACGCGTGAGCTGCCTCATGCCACGGCCCCCCCGCGACGCACCGTGTCGGCGCCGTCGGCGTCGAGCGCATCGGGCGCACCACCGAGCAGGCCGTAGACCGCGATGTTGTGGTCGGCGAGCGCCTGCAGGTGCTCGAGTTCCTCGCGCGCACGCGGCTCGTCGGCGAACAGGTGCCGGAACCGGCCCTGCAGCGCCAGGTAGTCGCGTACCGGACGCGGTGCGCGCAACGGCATCACCGCGGTGACCGCGCCGCGCTCGATCTCGACCAGCGGGAACAACCCGGTCTGCACGGCGAGGCGCCCGACCTCGATGGTGCGCTCGCCGCCGTGGCCCCAGCCGAGCGGACACGGCGAGTGCACCAGCAGGAAAGTCGGCCCACTGATCTCCAGCGCGCGACGCACCTTGCGCTGCAGGTCGCGCGGGTACGCCACCGAGGCGCTGGCCGCGTAGGGAATGTGGTGCGCGCCGATGATCGACAGCAGATCCTTCTTCAGGTGGCGCTTGCCCATGCGCTCGCGTCCCGGCGGCGAGGTCGTGGTCATCGCCGCGTGCGGCGTCGAACTCGAACGCTGGATGCCGGTGTTCATGTACGCCTCGTTGTCGTAGCAGACGTACAGCACGTCGTGCTCGCGCTCGAGCATTCCCGACAGCGCCTGGAAGCCGATGTCGAAGGTACCGCCGTCACCGCCGAAGGCGAGCACCGTGGTCGGGCGCTGCTGGTGGCGCAGCGCGGCCTCGATGCCGGAGGCGATCGCCGCGGCGTTCTCGAACAGCGAATGCATCCACGGCATGCGCCACGCCGACTGCGGCCACGGCGTCGTGAACACCTCGAGGCAACCGGTGGCGTTGGCCACCACCACGTCACCGCCGGCCACCTCGGTCACCAGCCGCGCGGCCAGCGCCTCGCCGCAGCCCTGGCAGGCGCGATGCCCGGATTCCAGCCCGCGATAACGCGGCTGCGCCTCGCGCTGGCGCGCGATCAGCTGCCGCGGCGATTCGTCCATCTCAGCGCTCCTCCGCGGGCAGCCGTTCGGGCTGCAGATCGAAGATCGAGAACGGCGGCAGCCGGCGCGCGCGCGCCGCGGCAACCAGCCTGCCCAGCGTCTCCATCGGCACGTCGCGTCCGCCCAGCCCCAGCGCGACGTTGTGCACGCGCGGCGCGCCGCGCATCCCGGCGAAGGCGGCACGCACCTCGGTGCCGATGATGCTGCCCTGCCCTGGCGACAGCGCGCGCTCGACCACGATCAGCTCGCGCACGCCGCGGCAGGCCTCGTGCAGCGCCGCGAGCGGGAACGGGCGATAGCAGCGCAGGCGCAGCAGCCGCGTCGGCGAAGCCGGCGGACATTCCGCGAGCGCGGCCGCGAAGGTGCCGCCGACCGAGCCGATGGTCAGCACGGCGTACGGTGCATCGGGGTCGCCGAGGGACTCGATCAGCCCGCCCGCGCTGCGGCGCGTGAGCTTTTGCCAGTCGCGGTCGGCGCGCTCGACGACCTCCGCCGCACGCCCGAGCGCCGCGTGGTGCGCGTGACGCAGTTCGCTGAACCACTCCGGCGTGACCAGCATGCCGAGACTGCGCGGCGAGGCCGGATCCAGCGCACGCGCGAAACGGTACGGCGGCAGGTAACGGTCGACCTGCGCCTGGGTGGGCAGCGCCAGCATTTCCATCGTGTGCGTCAGCGTGAAGCCGTCGATGCACACCATCACCGGCAACTCGGTCTGCTCGGCGATGCGGAACGCCTGCACCGTGGTGTCCACCGCCTGCTGGTTGTCCACGCAGTAGAGCTGCACCCAGCCGGCATCGCGCGCAGCCATCGAGTCCTGCTGGTCGTTCCAGATCGAGATCGGGGCGCCGACCGCGCGGTTCGCGCAGGTCATCACCAGCGGCACGCGCAGCCCGGCGATGTTGTACAGCACCTCCATCATCAGCAGGATGCCCTGCGAGGAACTGGCCGTGTACGCGCGCGAGCCGGCCGCCGCCGCGCCGAGCACCACGGAGGCGGCCGAGAACTCGCTTTCCACGCTGACCAGTTCGGTGTCGAGTTCGCCGTCGGCGACCAGACGCGAGATGTTCTCGACGATGTGCGTCTGCGGCGTGATCGGATACGCCGCGATCACGCCGGGCCGGCACAGCGCGACCGCGCGCGCGACCGCCGCCGATCCTTCAAGCGCCTGCGGCATCGGCCTTCTCCTTCCAGGCGCCGGCTGCCACGCAGGCGGCGGCGGCCGTGGCCAGCGCGATGTTCTGCTCCGGGTTCTTGGCGGCGAAGCGCACCGCGATCGCCTCCGACAGCGCGTTCATCGGCAACAGCCGGGTCAGCGCCAGGAACGCGCCGAGCAGCGCGACGTTCGGCAGCCGCCGTCCGAGGTGGCGCTCGGCCATCGCGCTGGCGGGCAGCGCCACGACCTCGAGTCCGTGCCGGCGCCGGATCTCCCCGGCATCGAGCGCGGTGTTGACGAGGATGCCTCCGCCCGGCAGCAGGCCGGCGGCCAGGTCCGGTTCGTGCAGCAGGGTCGCGTCCTGGACGATCAGGAACCCCGGCGTCTTCACCGCGTCGCGGCGCAGGATCGGCCGGCGGGCGATGCGCACGAAAGCGGTCACCGGCGCGCCGCGGCGTTCGGCGCCGAAGGCCGGAAACGCCTGGCAATGGCGCCGGGCACGGCTCGCGGCGTCGGCCAGCAGATAGGCCGCCACCACGTTGCCCTGGCCTCCGCGGCCGTGTATGCGGATCTCCAGCACCGGTACCTTCCTGTCTCAGTGGTCCAGCCCGTTCCGTTTCCCATGCTCGCAGCGCGGCGCCGCACAATCATTGACCGAAGTCATGCGGTGTCCTGTCGTGGTCTTCCCCGACGGTCTTTATACAGCGAAACCGCCTCCGGCGGCCGCTGGCAGGCCACCGCCGAACTGCCTAAGATACCGCCCTCCCCCCAGCCAGACCCCGCGCGGAGCGCAGCATGCCGATCAGCGCCATCCAGGACATCATCGAGGACATCCGCGCCGGCCGCATGGTCGTGCTGATGGACGACGAGGACCGCGAAAACGAAGGCGACCTGATCATCGCCGCCGAGGCGGTCACCGCCCAGCACATCAACTTCTTCGCCGCGCAGGCCTGCGGCCTGATCTGCCTGCCGCTCACCGAGGAGCGCGCGCGGCGGCTCGAACTGCCGCTGATGGTGCAGAAGAACCTCTCGCAACACGAGACGAACTTCACGGTCTCGATCGATGCGGCACGCCTGCCGGCGCCCGGCATCACCGCGGCGGGCCGTGCCGCCACCGTGCACGCGGCGGTCGCACGCGACGCCGGCCCCGGCGACATCGCGCAGCCCGGCCACATCTTTCCGCTGGTCGCCAAGCCCGGCGGCGTGCTGACGCGCGCCGGTCACACCGAGGCGGGTTGCGACCTCGCGCGCCTCGCCGGCTTCGAACCGGCAGCAGTGATCGTCGAGATCATGAACGAGGACGGTACGATGGCGCGCCGTCCCGAGCTCGAGGAGTTCGCGGCGAAACACGAGTTGCGCATCGGCACGATCGCGGACCTGATCGCCTACCGCGCCCTGCACGACCAGACCGTCGCACGCCGGCACGAGCGGCTGATCGACACCGCCTACGGCCAGATGCGCCTGCTGAGCTACGTGGACCTGATCGACGGCGGTGCGCACTTCGCACTGGTGCGCGGCGAAATCGACCCGAACCGCCCGACGCTGGTGCGCGTGCACGCGGTCGACCTGCTGCGCGACCTGCTGCGCGCCGAACGTCCCGGCGTGCAGAAGGGCTGGTCGCTCGACGCCGCACTGCGGCGCATCGCGACCGAGGAACACGGCGTGCTGGTGCTGGTATCGCGCGCCACCGACAGCGCGGAACTGCTGCGCCAGGTCGAAAGCTATCCGGAATTGCCGCAGCCACGCACGAGCAGCAGCGAGAAGGGACAGCGCTTCTGGCGCGTGAACGGCACCGGCTCGCAGATCCTGAGGGATATCGGCGTGCACCGCATGCGCGTCATGAGCTCACCGACACGCTTCAGCGCGATCTCGGGCTTCAACCTCGAGATCACCGAGTTCGTCGAGAACGACTGAACACGTCACCACGGACATCAGAGGATGGTCTTCGAAACCACCTCGGACATCTCGCTGAACTGGCCCACCACGTCGTAGGCCGCGATCGAGAAGTGATAGGTTCCCGGCTGCAGTTCCGCGATGCGGTGCGTGACGGCGAGCGGATCCTCGATCACGATCACCTGCGTCTCGCCGGTCGACTCCACGATCATGTAGATCTCGTAGCCGCCGATGTCGGCCGCCGCGAGCGGCGCGCCGTCGGCGCGCGTGGTCGGCATGATCCAGCTGAGCGTGGCGCTCTTGGCCTCGGCCAGCGCGGCCAGTGCGCTTGCCTCGAGGTCGCGCAGCGCCGCACCCTGATCCGCAATCTGCGTCTTGACGCGGCGCAGTTCGGCCAGTGCCGCGTCGAGCATCGCCGTGCGCCGTTCGATACGCGCCGCGTTGGCCACCGGATCCTGCGCGAGCTCCGCAAGTTGCCGTTCGTACTGGCGGATATCGAGGCGCAGCGTCACGCGGCGTGCCTCGAGCTCGCGCAGCGTGGCCACGCGCGTGTCGATCTCCGCCTGGCCGAGCCCGGTGGCGGCCACGAGCTCGTTCGCGGCGCCGAGCACGGCGCCGCTCAGGCGCTCGATGCGCGTGGTGACGGTGCTCACGCAGCGTCGATTCGATTCGATGCGCGTCTCGAGGTCGGCGATGACGCCGGCGTCGGCCTGCGGGTCGGCGTTCAGCGTAGCGAGGCGCGCCTGGTAGGCATCGATGCGCTGCGCGCACACGGCGCGGCGCGAGACTTCGAGCTCGAGCGCCTCGGCGTTCTGCAGCACCGGATCGGACAGACTCGAGGCGAGCACCGGCAACCCTGCCAACGACAGCCAGCCGATCGCCAGCACCCGTCCGATCGTTCGCGTCACGCGATACCCCAACATGCCGCCCCCTCCACGCGTGGTATTCCGGTGCTGGAGTATAGGCAAGCGCAAGGCACGCGACCGTCCCCGAACGCGGCACGGACCGCCGATTCGTGAACCCGTTCATATTGCGCGATGGTAATCCCGGCTGAGCAGCCCGCGGTTGACCGGCTCCGGCGGCGCTGGCTAGGCTGGCCACGCCATTCACACCGGAGATTCACCGCATGCGCGCCGCCGTACTGGAAGCCCCGGGCCAGCCGCTGGTCATCCGCGACGACGTCGAGATCATCGAGCCACGCGCTGGCGAGGTGCGCGTGCGCGTGCGCTACTGCGGGCTGTGCCACTCCGACTACAGCGTGGTGTCGGGCGCGTTTCCGTTGACCGAGCCCGTCATCGTCGGTCACGAGGCCTCGGGGGTGGTCGAGTCGGTCGGGGCCGGGGTCACGCACCTCGCTCCCGGCGATCCCGTCGTGCTCACGGCGGCGCCGCCCTGCGGCCGCTGCCATTTCTGCCAGCGCGGCCAGCACAGCCTGTGCGTCGAGGCGATGGGCATCATGACCATGGCGCTGCCCGACGGCTGCACCGGCTTGTCGCTGGGCGGCCGGCGCGTGCTGCGCGGCGTGGGGCTCGGCGCGCTGGCCGAGTACGTCATCACGCCGGCCAGCGGCGCCATCAAGGTCGCGCCCGACGTGCCGCTCGACGTGGCGTGCGTGATCGGCTGCGCGGTGCAGACCGGGGTCGGTGCGGTGCTGAACACCGCGCGCGTCGAACCGGGCGCGACGGTGTTGATCCAGGGGCTGGGCGGCATCGGCCAGGCTACCGTCCAGGGCGCGAGGCTCGCGGGGGCAGCGCGCATCATCGTCTCCGATCCGGTCGCCTCGCGACGCGAGGCGGCACTGCGCATGGGCGCCACCCACGCGGTCGATCCGATGACCGAGGACCTGGCCGCGCGCGTGCTGGCGCTCACCGGATCGCTGGGCGTCGACTACGCATTCGAGACGGCCGGCCTCGCCGCGCTGATCGAGAGTTGCCTGGCGCTGACCCGTTCGGGCGGCACCACCGTCTGCGTCGGCGCGCCGCCCTTCGACCAGGGTGTGACCATCCCGAACGTGGTGCTGTTCGTGACCTCCGAAAAGAAGCTCTGCGGCTGCCTGCTCGGCAGCTGCAACTCGTTGCGCGAGATTCCGCGCATGATCGAACTGTGGCGCGCCGGCCGTCTCGATCTGGAAGGGCTGATCACGGCACGCCGGCCGCTCGCCGAGGTCAACGAGGGCTTTGCCGACCTGGCGGCCGGGCGCGGCATTCGCACCGTGATCGAGATCTGATTTCGGGCGCGGCGGGACGCCACGATCTGTCCGCTGCGCGCGCTTTGGCCTAGACTTCGGCGACAGCAGCGCCGTCGCCGCGCGTGACGTCGCACAGGGTCAGAGGGGAGGAATGCCGATGGCGGCAGCCAGGGAACTCGTGGCGGGGGTTCGCGATCTCGTGAGCCTGCCCGAGGCGTACCTGAAGATCCGTTCGCTGGTCGACGACCCGCAGAGCACCACCGAGGATTTCGCGCGCGCCGTGCAGCTCGATCCTGGCCTGACGGCGCGGCTGCTGCGCATCGCCAACAGCGCCTTCTTCGGCGTCGCCCGCCGGGTCGAGACGATCTCGCTGGCGGTCAACCTGATGGGAATCGCGCGCCTGCACGACCTGGTGCTCACCACCACGGTGATCGGCACCTTCGATCGCCTCGCCACATCAGGACTGGATCTGGGACGATTCTGGAGCCACAGCCTGCATACCGGGATCATCGCACGCATGCTGGCCGGGAGCAGCGGCGTGTTCGACAGCGAGCGATTGTTCGTCGGCGGACTGCTGCACGACATCGGCCACCTCGTGATGCAGGTCGCGGCGCCGGCGCAGTGCACTGCGGCGCTCGAACGCTCACGGGCCAGCGGTGAACCGCTTGCGGGCTGCGAGCGCGATTTGCTCGGTTGCGACCGCGCCGAGGTCGGCGCCGAACTGATGCGGGTGTGGCAGTTCCCGCCCGGACTGGTCGCGATGTGCGCGTACCAGGCCGAACCGTGGCTCGCCGGGGAGCAAGCGCGTGAATGCGCCCTGGTGAACGCCGCACGCGCGATGGCGGCGGCGCTGGAAGCGCACCCCGCGACCGGCGATCTGCTCGCCGACTGCGACCCGCGCGCGCTGGAACTGGCGCAACTCGACGGTGTCGCGCTGCAGGACATCGCCGCTGAATCCCTGCGGCACCTGGCCGACGCGGTCGAGATGCTGCTGCACCAGCGGCACGCCGCCTGAGTCAACCGAGCAGCGGCGCGAACACCAGCACACCGATCACGACGGCGGCGACGGACGCCAGCAACACCGCGCCGGCGGCAACGTCCTTGGCGTGCTTGATGAGCGAGTGGTGGTCCGGCACCGCGGCGTCGGCGAGGAATTCGATCGCGGTGTTCAGCGCCTCGGCGACCCACACCAGCGCGATCGCTCCGACCAGCAGCGCCCAGTCGTTCACCGAGGCATCCAGCCACCACGCCGCCGCCACCACCAGCGCGCTCGCCACGCTGTGGATCCAGGCGTTCGGCTGCGTGCGCAGCATCACCGCCAGCCCCTCGAACGCGTAGCCGAAACTCGCGATGCGGCCGCGGATCACGGGTAGCCCCCGTGCCGTGCAGCCGGGTTCACGGCGCCACGCACGCGCTGCACAGCGCGTACTGCGCACCGGGTTCGCGCAGCGCCCCGGCCAGCACGCGCACCGGCTCGTCGAGTTCGAGCACCCCCGCGATACCGGCCGCCGCAGCAAATTCCGCCAGCAATGACTGCGGAGCCAGCGCCAACCGCGCCAGCAGGCGTGCGGCGAACGGTTGCGGTTCCTCGATCCAGCGCATGCGCCAGGCGTCGAGCGTGGCCAGGCGTGCCGCGGCCGCGACCGCGTCGTCGAGGTTGCCGAGGTGATCGACGAGCCCGTTCGCGGCCGCCTGCGCTCCAGTCCAGACGCGCCCCTCGGCGAGTTCCGCGACCCGCTCGACCGGCATGCCGCGGCCCTCGGCCACGATCTCGAGGAAACGGCGGTACATACGCGTGTTCGCCAGTTCCATCACCTTGCGCAGCTGCGGCGACAGCTCGCGCGCGGGATCGAGCCCTCCGGCACTGCGCGTGGTCGCCACGCCGTCGCTGCGGATGCCGAGCTCGCCCAGTGCACGGGCAAAGCTCGGAAACGCGCTGAGCACCCCGATCGAGCCCGTGATCGTGGTGGCTCCGGCCCAGATCTCGTCGGCCGGGGCCGCAATCCAGTATCCGCCCGAGGCAGCCACGCTGCCCATCGAGACCACCAGCGGCTTGCCGGTGGCACGAAAGCCGAGCAGCGCCTCGCGGATGACCTCGGACGCGAAGGCGCTGCCGCCCGGGGAGTCGATGCGCAGCACCAGCGCCGCCACGTCCTCGTCGTCCGCCGCCTGTTCGATCAGGCCCGCCAGCGTGTCGCCGCCGACGTTGCCGGCCGGCTGCTCGCCGTCGAGGATCACGCCGCTGGCGACGATCACGCCAACCGCCGGCAGTGCGCGATCCTGCGCGAGATCGAACGGCGGGCGCACCGCGGCCAGGTAATCGCGGAACCCGACGGCCTTCACGTTGCCCTCGTCGTCCTCGCCCACGATCTGCTTCAGCGCCTCGTCGATCGCCGCGCGCCCCTTCAGGGCATCGACGAAACCGTGTTCCAGTGCGGCCGCTCCCGCGTCCCCGCCGTGGCGCTCGAGGATCACATCGATCTCGTTCGCGTAGTGGTCGACGGCTTCCGGCGGCAGCTTGCGCCGGCTCGTCACGCTGTTCGTGAACGCGCCCCACACCTCGCGCAGCAGTTCGCCGGTCGCGAGGCGATCGGCCTCGGACATATCACCGCGCTCGAGGAACTCGAGGGCCGACTTGAAGGTGCCGGAGCGGAACACGTGCAGATCCACGCGCAGCTTCTCGAGCGCGCCGGCGTAGTAGTTCCGGTAGGACGCGTAGCCCGCCAGCTCGACGGTGCCGAGCGGGTGCATCCAGATCTCGTCGGCCTGCGCGGCGAGCAGGTACTGGTCCTGCGTGAAGGCATCGCCGACCGCGACGACCTTGCGGCCGCTGGCGCGGAAGGCTTCGAGCTCGGCCGCGACATCGCTGATCTTCGTGATGCCGGCCCCGGACAACGCGTCGGTGGCGAGCACGATCATCGCAATCCGGCGGTCGTCCTTCGCATGGCGCACCGCCTCGATCAGGTCGCGCAACAGCGTCTCGCGCTCGGCCTGCTCGCCCGCGCCGAACAGGTTCGCCAGCGGATCGACGAAGCTGAGCTGCTCGACCACCGCGCCGGACGGATCGATCACCAGCGCCACGCCCTCGGGCACCCGCGGCAGCCCGTCGGAGGACAGCATCACCACCACCCCGACCAGCAGCAGCGCAAACACCAGGTTCGCGAGCGAGACGCGCAGCCAGCCGACGAAGGCCCACAGCGCCGCGAAGAAGCGCCGCAGCGGTCCCCTGCGTTTCGGTTCGGTCGATTCCATCGGATGTGGCCCTCCTTCAGGCCCCTTGACCGGCGAGCTCGCGCCGCCGCCAGCGGGCGTAGAGCATGCCCGCCGTGAACACCACGCACACCAGCAGGAGTTGCAGCCATTCGATCACGGCGTTCGCCGCATCGGCCAGCGTCATCACCGACACCATGAAGTAGACCAGCAGCACGAAGCACAGCCAGATGAAGGTCTTCCAGGCCCCGCGCAGCAGCCCCGGCAGGATCACCAGCAAGGGTCCCACCCAGACCACCCACAGGAAACCGCGCGTCGCCGGTTGGACGGCGGTGTTGCCGAAGACCTGCATGGACAGCACCGCGACCAGCAGCACGAATGCGACGATCGTCACGCGGCGCGCACTCTCGGTGGCGGACGACGTCATGGCAGCACGTCGGCCGGCCGCAACCCCTGGTCCGGGTACGCCACCACGCGCGGCTCGCTACCGCGCTCGCGCAGCCACGCCAGCGCCTCGCGCGACTTCGAGCAGCGCGGGTTGTGATAGATCACGACTTCGTTCATGACGTCTTCCGCCGCATTCTGGTTTAATGCCAGCCATCAGTCCGCGGCAGTATAGCCCACCACCGCATGCGCCAATCCCAGTCGTCCGTACCCGACGCGACCGACACCGGCATCGGCGTGCTGCTGGCCGATACGGGCGGATTCCTGCGCTATCTGCTGTCGCGCATCGACGACAACCGCACCACCCACAGCGCCTCGGCGCTGACCTTCGTGTCGCTGTTCGCGCTGGTGCCGATGCTGACCGTCTTCTACGCGATCCTGTCGCTGGTACCTGCTTTCGCGGCGCTGGAGCAGCAGATCCAGGACTTCGTATTCCGCCATTTCGTGCCGTCGACCGGCGCCGAGGTGCAGGCCTACCTGCACGGCTTCGCTACGCAGGCGCGACGCCTCACGGCCGCCGGTTCGGTGCTGCTGCTGCTGTCGGCCTGGCTGATGCTGCGCAAC
>CAUJIL010000141.1 GCA_963204845.1 Pseudomonadota bacterium
GCCGGGGCGGTGTAACCCGAGTCACCGTCGCCCAGATGTCCGGCCGAGGCGCAGACAATGCCGACCGCCCCGGGGCGGGGAAGGCCCTCGTGCTGGAACCAGGCCAGCGCCTGGGCCGCCAGTAACCCGCCCGCCGAACAGCCGAATAGGCCGATATGCTCCGGACGATGGCTCTTCAGGAGTTCGCGGTAAACCGCGGTCACGTCTTCGCTGGCGGCGGGGAAGTGATGCTCTGGACCCTGACGATAGTCGATTGCGACGATCCGGTATCGGCCGCGCCCGGCAACCGGAATGGATTCGAGCCGGCCGATGGTGCGCGCGCCCATCGTGAAGCCGCCGCCGTGCAGATTGATCAGGATACGGTCTTCCTTTTCCGCCGCGACGCCGGCCGCGGGTGTGATCACCTCGGTGTAGACCCCGCCGATCGTGCGTGGCTCGATGGTGGCGGGGAAGCGCTCGAGCGCCTTGGCAATCAACGGTCCCAGATAGTGTTGGTCGAGGATCCGGCGCTGCTCCGCGATCGCAAGCGCCTGCATGCGCGCCACGGGGGACGTGTAGAACGCGGGCGAGTGCTCGTAGAGGTATGCTCGGCGTGCCCGTTCGCTGGCGAAGCGCGAGAACGGGGCGGCGAACGCGGGAATCGTCACGGTCGCATCGTCCGTCACCGCGGGTGGCGTCGGACGGGGCGTGTTCTGGCCGCTCGCCGCCGGGGCCGCGGCAAGCGATCCGGCCAGCAACGCGACGGCGATGGGCACTTTCATCGGTCGTCCTCTCCGTTGCGGCCGCGAACCCTGCTACCGCAGGTGCCGGTAGCAGGGCAGCGCAGCAGTTGGCTCAATACACGTAGCCCACCGACAGCGCCCAGGTACGCGGCATGCTGTAGGCACCCGTGACGAAGGGTCCGACCTTGTAGGTGTTGGTCAGCACCCGCTCGTCGTCGAGGTTGCGCCCTTCGAGCGCCACGCGCCACTTCTCCTTCGGTGAGTTCCACGCGACCGACGCGTTCCAGACCTCGTGCGACTCCTGCACCTGGACCAGGCTCAACGGATCACGCAGATCGATCGGCGAGTTCGTGAACGACTCGTCACGATAGGCAACGTCCGCGCCGACCGTGACCCGTCCCAGGTCGCCAATGGCGAAACCGTACTGCACGCGAGCCTGCGCGGTCCACTCCGGTGAATAGCCGATCGCGGTGAAGTCCGCTATGTCCACCGGGTTGCCGGCGCTGTCCTGCGTGGGATAGGCATCCACGTCGGTGTCCAGATAACCCACGTTCAGCGCCACCAGCAGGTCCGTGACCGGAACCCAGCTCATCTCGATCTCGCCGCCGGTCGTCTTCATCTTGCCAACATTGCTCTGCAGGGAGAGCAGGCGGCCGTTGGTCAGCGTGATCGTGGTGAGTTGTTTGTCCTGGTAGTCGTTGTAGAAGAGCTCGGCATTCACGCGGAAATTGCCGGCGAGCGTGGTCTTCAGGCCGAGCGTGTAGGACTCCACGGTCTCCGGATCGTAGCGGCTCAGAAACCCCGAATTGGTGCTGAAGCCGCCGGTCTTGAAACCGGTCGCATAGCCGGCGTAGAGCATGGTGTTCTCGCCGGCGAACCAGGTCAGTTTGGCGCTCGGCGTGAACTCGGACCACTTGTCCTTGCCATGGAAGTCTTCGGTCGATGTGCGCTGGAAGAAACGTGAATTCGCGACCCAGCCGGCGAACATGGGACTGGTTTCGGCAGCGGTTTCCTTGCCGGGCGCGACGGCCACGATGGCGTTGGCCGGGAACCCCCTCAATCGCGCCAGCGCGAAGAAACCCTCGTCGATTCGCGCCAGTTGCATATGGTCCTTCTTGTCCTCGGTGTAGCGGCCCCCGAGCGACAATTGCCATTTCTCGGCGAAATCCCAGTCGATCGCGCCGTAGATCGAGGTGGACTCCAGCCCCTCGTCGCTCGCGAGACTCTGGCGGTTGAAGGTCTGCACCGCGCGCAGGCGTGGATACTGCGGGTTGGTCGTGAGGTTTTCCTGCTCGGCATCGAGGTAGTACAGCCCGACGACGGCGTTCAGCTGCTCGCCACTGTAGTTGAGCTGGAGCTCCTGACTGTAATCGTCGGCCTCGCGCGGCGTCGTCGTGGTGATGAACTGCTGCGACGTGCCGTCGAAGTCGAAGACCTGCACGTTGTCCACGGAGCGGCCGGCCGTGACCGACTTGAGGCGCCACCGATCGCTGATGTCCCACTCGATCGTCAGGGCGGCGGTCTTGGTCTCGATCTCGTACCTGCCGAATTCGCTGCCGAATTCCGTATTGACCACGTCGATGTCGGAGGGGACGGAGGCATCGTTCGGTGTCGTGACCAGTCCGATGCCCGGTCCGAGGAACCGGTTGGCGCCACTGATCACGAAATCGATCCCCGACAGAGTGGCTGCGCTGACGGCGACCCGGTTCGGCAGCCGGGGCGAGGCGTTGTCGTTGCTGTAGTCGCCCGTAAGGTAGACCGTCAGGTCGTCCGTGAGCTTCGCGAGCAGACCGGCGCGATAGCCGCGGTAATCGGCGTCCCAGAATTCCTTGCCGTCGAACGCATTGCGCTGGATGCCGTCGTGCTGCTTGATCATGAAACCCGCGGTGCCATAGAGGCGGTCGGCGAGCAAGGGGCCGGAAGCGCTTCCCTTGAGTTGCATGAGGTCGAACTCACCGGTCTTCGCCTGCACTTCCGCGCGCACGTCCTCGCTTGGGCGCCGCGTGACGTACCTGATCGCGCCGCCAATCGTGTTGCGACCGTACAGATGCCCTTGCGGACCCTTGAGCACTTCGATGCGCTCGACGTCGTAGGTTTCGAGCAGGGCGCCGGTGGTGCGGTTGAGATATACATCGTCGACATAGATGCCAATGCCCTGGTCGAACCCGGGATCATTGCCGATGCCGCGCACGAACACCGAGATGGCGCCGGCGATGAGACCGCCGGTGTCGCTGACCGTGATGTTCGGCGTCATGCGTTCCAGATCGGTGATGTTGGAGATCTGGGCTGCCTCCAGTTGTTCGGCGCTGAACGCCGCAACCGCCATCGGCACCTGCTGCAGGCTTTCCTCGCGTTTGCGCGCCGTGACCACGATCTCCTCGATGCCTTGCGCGCTCGCAAGGTCCGCTGCCAGCAACGCGCTCGCGAGAGCGATCGCCGTGGTCATTTTCCTGGGGCATGGTTGATTGTTTTTCATCCCGGTTTCTCCTGAACATGGAAGGTCGGTTGTCGTTGATCACAATCGAATCCGCAATTCTCCGGTCGCGGGGCGGTGGTCCTCCGGTCACTCGCCTGGCCCGCCGTGACGCGTCGTCGTTTGCCTGTCGTCGAAGTGCTCGAGTTCTTCGAACGGTAGCACGCGCACCTCAGCCTGCGGTAGCGCACCCGCGAGACGGGCCAACCTGAGGCTCATCACGCCGTGCGCGTGTCCCGCGGTGTCGATCCAGTTGGGCAGCCCCGGGTCACGATGGGCGACCACGATGCGGACTCGTCCCGCGGGATCGGGCACGGCGCCAAGGTTGTTGATCGATACGCGCCGGTCACGCCACTCGAGCGATTCCATCCAGCGGTTCATGATCAGGAATCCCCAGTAGGGAGCTTCCGGCGGTCTGAATTCGATCACCATCGCCTCGTCGCGGCCAAGGCGCCAGTAGCCCTCGAGGTAGCGCACCCCGGCGGGGGTGAGCAGGTCGCCGGCATTGGGCATCGGATTCAGCCGATTGGGGGTAGTGCGGGCCAGCGAATCGACCCGGTCGCTCCAGATGCGCACCGACGAGGCGACGAACGCCGCCGTGCCGCGCAGTGCGTCGATCGTCTGCGCTGCCGTCAGCGGCGCCGTAGGCTCGCTGATGTCGGTGCGCTGGATGTCGAGCGTGATGCGCTTGTCGCGCGGATCGGCGAAGTAGCTGCGCATCAGTACGCTGCGGGCGTCGGGATCGAGGCGAATGCCGGCCGACGCGGCGACGCCCGGCCCCAGCAGGATCTCGAAGCTGCCATCGGCGGCGAACGGGATCGTCGACTCGTCGCGGTAGCCGACCAGGCGACGACCGCCCTTGCCATCGGTGCGGCCGTCACGGAACTGGGTGTCGCCGCCGTATACGGATGCTTCGATCAGCATCGCGTTGCCACGCTGGCCACGGATCCGGTACGTGCCGCGGGGGTCGAGCGACGCAGAGTGGTAGCGTTGATCGGGATTGTCACCGGCGTACTTGCGCACCGGCCCCTGCAACTCGTAGAAGCCCGCGGGACGTGCAGGCGAATACTCGAACACACGTTCCAGGGCGAGGGCGGTGATGCGGCTCACATAGCGTTGACCCTCGATACGGTCGAGTTCGCTTTCGCCAACGGTGACCGATGCCACCTTCCGGTCCGCTTCCCCGAGCGCGGCGACGAGTTCGCTCCATGCCGCGGCGAGCGGATCGGTGGTGTCGCTGCCGACGCCATGCGTGGGGACGATCAGCAAGGCGACGGCCGCGAGCGCCGAAGCCAGCGCACGTGTGCGACGGGCAACGGTGTCGCGCTTCATGATAAAGCCGCGATCGCTGTTCATTCGGTGAGGCGCCGCGAGTAATCGGCGATCCTGGCAAGTCGCTGCTGTGCGCGCTCTTCGGCGGACAGGTAGTGGGTTTCCGGTGGCAGGTTGCCGGCGAGTTCACCAAGCTTCACAAGGCGTACGTCACGTATGGCCCGTTCCGGGGTGGGATCCCCGGGGAGGCTTTGCCAGCGCACCGCCATCATCCCGGCACCGTATCCTTGCGGATCGAGCCAGTTGTGAACGCCCGGATCGCGAACCGCGATCACGAAGGTGTAGGTACCGTCGGCGTTTGCTTCGGCTTGTGCGTTGTTCAGACTGCTGCTGCGGTGAACGTACTCGTAGGCCACTCCCCATGGATCGGTAAGTTGTACGCCCATGGACCGGGCACCGAGCGCATCGAGCGTGAGAACCAGTGCTTCGTCGTCGGTGATGGCGAAATGCCCGCCGCTGGACATTCCTCTGCCCACGCCGCGAATGCGTGGCGTCCTCAATGCATTGGCGGGCGCGGAATAGACGAAACTGTTGTCCCAGTCCACCCAGAAACGGGCGATTTTCGGCAGAATCTCCGCGGCGCGTGCCGCGATCGATTCCTCGGTGCGCGGTCGCGCCGACATCGGGGCGGACAACTGTTCGATCTCCAGCGCGATCGGGTTCTGCACCGACCAGTCGGTAAAGAGGTCCCTCACGATCAGCATGAAGCTTTCCCGGGACGGCAACTGGATGTGATTCGGCCGACCGTTGGCCGGCTCGCCGTCGACCGTGATGGTGAACGTTCCGTCACTGGCGATCTGCATGCGATCACTGCGCAGGCCGGCAAGCAGTTGTCCTCCTTCGGGTTGCAGCACGCTCATGCCAGGAATCCCGTCACGCAATTCGAAGTGCTGTTCGGCCGGCCCCGGAGATGTCACCTTGCCGCGGATCTCGTAGCGGCTGCGGCCGTCGACCATGAAGTTGCGATAGACATTGTCCGGGTTCTCGATGCCATAGCCGGATCGGGCCGCTTCCAGAGCGCCGAGTCGATACGGTGCCTTGCAGGTCCAGAGCGCGAAGGGGCGCCCCTCGTCACGGGTTGCCTCCCCGATCGCGTAATGGATGGCGGCGGTTGCGATCGACTGCGCCGCTCGACCGATCGTCGCCTGGCCAACCGGCGTCTGGCCTTGCGCATCGGTCGCATAGAGTGTCTCGACGTGCCGGAGTTGCTCCTGAACGGTCGGTGTCCGCAGCAGTCGTGCTGCCAGGGCATCGAGTTCGACCTGCCGGACGGACAGCAACGCGCCGGCCTGATCTGCTGGTACCGTGGGTGGCGGGTACGGTTCCTGCGCATGCGTCGGATGCGTAAGCAGACAGAAGGGCAGGCAGAACAGGGCTGCCCGGATGGTGTGAGCTGGGTTCATGGGTGGATCTCCTGTTCGCTGCCGTCATTCGGGTATCCCGGGAATGCGGCGGTGTTCCTGCCGCACTGGCGCTTCGCACTCCGACCGATGGCGGGCACGCCAGGCAGCCGGTGCCTCGCTGGTCCAGTTCTTGAACGCCCGCCGGAACGCCGCTTCATCGGTGAATCCGATCTGGTAGCCGATGGCGGCCACACTCGCCCTGGAACGCAGCAGCAGATGGCGCGCAAGGCGCAGCTGGCACTGTCGGCGAATTTCGGCGTAGGTGCTTCGCTCCTCCTGCAGTTTGCGGCGCATCGTGGCCTCCGAGATATTCATCGCGCTGGCGATCTGTGGC
>CAUJIL010000142.1 GCA_963204845.1 Pseudomonadota bacterium
TGACCAGCAGGTCGGTCAGCCCGGCTTCGGCGAGCCGGCGTTCGGCCGCGGCAACTGCCTCACGATCATCGTCGACACGCGCATCGAAGTCGAACAGCAGCAGTCCACGCGGCCGGTG
This sequence comes from Pseudomonadota bacterium, assembly GCA_963204845.1. GTDB lineage: Bacteria > Pseudomonadota > Gammaproteobacteria > Pseudomonadales > UBA5518 > UBA5518. The sequence continues at coordinate 119 of CAUJIL010000142.1, forward strand.
GCCGCCGATCACCAGATCCACCGCCGTCGCGAGGCACTCGGTGCTGGTGGCCAGCCAGGCCGGTTCGATCTCGCCGTGGATCGCCTGCAGTTGCGCGGGTGACGCGCTGGTCTGCAGCGGCACCACGACCGCGCCGTTGTGCAGCGCGGCGAGGTCCACGGTTGCGAATTCGACGCCGGTGAAGGCGAGGATGCCGATCAGTTCGTCCGCGCCGAGGCCGCGCTGCGGATCCGCGTGCCAGGCGGTTGCGAGTGCGCGCACGCGTGACCACAGTTCGCCGTAACTGACGGTTGCGAACTCGGGCCGCAAACGACGCACGCTGCGGCCGTTGCCGACGTCGGTGACGACCTCCACGACGCGCTCGGCGAGCGCCGGCCGTGCGGCGTAGCCTTCCATGCACGCCGCGATGATCTGCGCCAGCCCGAGTCCGGGCCGCGTTTTCGCCGCGTTGATCGCGGGATCGGGCATCGTGGCACGGAACTGCGGATCGGCCGCCGCGAGTGCGGCGAAGCGCGCCGCGAGCTGCTGCGGTTCGTCGCTGGGGGAGGTCGCTGTGTCTGGCGACTGCGCGAGGTCGGCCGGGTGGCGGTTCTGCATGCAGGCTGTCTCGTAACTTATGGTGAAGGAATTAGAGCACGAAACGGCAGGTGGTCAAAATTTCAGGTATCTGCGCCGACCGCGATCCAGCCTATGATCGGCGTCGACGACCGCCGTGGAGGAGCCGATGAGCACGCTCGCGCGCAGCACCCTGATCGCCTACCTCGAGTGCCGTTACGAGGTGCATGCGCAGCCGGCGTTCGTGCTGCGCATCGGGGAGCGCAGCCGGGCACTGGCCGCGCTGTATGCTCGCCGTGGTGCGGATTGCGCGGCGTACCTGAGCGCCTGCAATCCGCGCGGTGACCTCGCGGACATGGAGTGGAACGCGCGTGCCACGCGGCGGCTGCGCAGGGCGCTCGAGCGGCTGGGCTACGCATGGGTTCCGGGTTGCGGCCGGGACCCGGCCGGAGTCTGGCCTGGCGAAGCCAGCGTGCTGGTGCCGGGGATGGGGCTCGCCGAAGCCACCGCGATCGCCCGGCGCTTCGCGCAGAATGCCGTCGTCTGGTCCGCCGCCGACGCCCGCCCGCAACTGGTGCTGTTGCGCTGAGCGCACCGCGTCCGTCAGTCTTGTCATGCGTGTTCGGCTTCGGCGATCATGCAAGCGGATCCAGCGATGCAGCGGAGGGTTGCGCATGCCGACCGTCACACAGATCCTCGAAAGCAAGGTGCGTGGCGTGAAGACCGTCGAGGCCACGATGACCGTCTACGCGGCGGTGACGCTGCTGTCCACGTACCAGATCGGTGCGCTGGTGGTGGTCGACGGTGACGGGCCGGTAGGGATCTTTTCCGAGCGCGATTACGCGCGCAAGGGAATCATCCGCGGACGCGAGGCGCACCGCACGCTGGTGCGCGACCTGATGTCCTCACCACTGATCACGGTGACTCCCGACGATTCGATCGAGGAGTGCATGCAGCTGATGACCGCGCGGCGCATCCGCCACCTGCCGGTGCTCGATGAGGGCGAACTGGTCGGCATCGTGACCATCGGCGACGTGGTCATGCACATGATCTCGCGGCAGAAGAGCACCATCGAGCAGCTCGAAGGCTACATTACGGGCCGCTTCTGAGGCGCCTCGCGCGCTATCGCCGCAGTGTTCAGCGCAGCAGATCGAGCAGCGGCTGCGGGTAGAGTCCGACCGCGAGCGTGAACAGCGACAGCAGCACGGTCATCAAGCCACCCGAGCGTTCGCCCCAGTTGCGCTCGGCGTCGAGGCGCCGGCGTCCCGGCACGGCCAGGAACATCGTCACCATCACGCGCAGGTAGAAGTAGATCCCGATCGCGCTGCCGAGCGCGAGCACCGCGACCAGCCACCACAATTCGGCCGCGACACCGGCGGCGACCACGTAGAACTTCGCGATGAAGCCGGCGGTCAGCGGGATGCCGGCCAGCGACAGCACCGCGACCGTCATCACCGCCGCCAGGTACGGGTGCTGCCAGAACAGTCCACGCAGGTCGGCGAGTCCCTGCGCGTCGTCGCCCCGGTACGGCGAGGACAGCAGCGTCAGCACGCCGAAGGCGCCGAGCGAGGCCGCCATGTAGGTCAGCAGGTACACGCCGAGCGCCTCGTCGCCGATCGTGTTGCCGGCGATGACCGCGATCAGCAGGTAGCCGAAGTGCGCGATCGACGAATAGCCGAGCAGCCGCTTCACGTTGCCCTGGAACAGCGCGAGCAGGTTACCGGTCAGGATCGACAGCATGGCGAGGCCGGCGAGCAGCGCGGTGAACAGCGTGCTGCGCCCCAGTCCGAGTTCCTGCCACCAGCGCATCAGCAGCAGTACCACCGCGATCTTGCCCACCGTGGCGAGGAACGCACCGACCGGTGCCGGCGCGCCGTGGTAGACGTCCGGGGTCCACAGGTGGAACGGCGCCAGCGACAGCTTGAACGCGATTCCCGCGAGCATCAGCGTGAGCCCGGTGAGCAGCAGCGGCGCGCCCGCCTGCAGCGGTTGCGCCAGGGTCGCGAACGCGAGCGAACCGGTTTCGGCGTAGACCAGCGCCATGCCGAACAGCAGGAAGGTCGAAGCCGCGGCCGACAGCACGAGGTACTTGATCGCCGCCTCCAGCGAACGGCGGTCGCGGTAGATGTAGCCGATCATCCCGTACAGCGGCAGCGACATCAGCTCGAGGCCGATCAGCAGCGTCGCCATGTGGTTCGCTCCTACCAGCACGATCGCCCCGCTGGCGGCGATCAGCAGCAGCAGGTACATCTCGTCGCGGTTGTCCTGCAGCCCTTCGAGATACGCGTGCGCCAGCGTCGCGCAGCCGAGCGTGGACACCAGCACCGCGGCGGTGCCGAACACGGCCAGGCCGTCGTGCTGCAGCAGCGCGGTCAGCGGCAGTTCCAGCGGCAGTGCATTGTGCGTGAACAGCGTGGTGAGCAGCGCCACGTTCAGCCCGACCACGGTCAGCGTGGCGTTCACGAAATGGTTGCGCCGCCACGCGATCGACAGCATCACCGCGACGGCGGTCGCGACCGTCACCAGCAGCGGCGCGAGCGCGAGGAGTTCGGTGGATCCGATCGTCATGGCACGGCGGCTCCTGTGGCGTTCTGCTGCGGCGGGTAGAACTCGCGCACCAGCGCGACCGGGCGTTCGGAGAGGTCGAGCACCGGCTGCGGGTACAGTCCCAGCCAGACGATGGCGCCGGCCAGCAACAGCAACATCAGCGTCTCACGCCTGCCGGCGCCGGGGATCGGTATCGGCGAGCGCGCCGGGCCGAACATGCTGCGGTGCACCATCGCGAGCGAATACGCCGAGGCGAGCACCAGTCCCCCAGTCGCGATCACGACCGGAACCGGCGCCACCGCATAGCTGCCGGCGAGGATCAGGAATTCGCCGACGAAGTTGCCGGTACCGGGCAGCCCCAGCGAGGCAGCGGCGAAGAACAGCGCGAACGGCGGGAGCAGCGGCAGCCGCGACCACAGCCCGCCCATCTGGCGCATGTCGCGCGTGTGCAGCCGTTCGTAGAGCTGGCCGCACAGGATGAACAACGCCGATGCCGACAGTCCGTGCGCGATCATCTGCACCACCGCGCCCTCGATCGCCATCGCGCCGCCGGCGTAGATGCCGATCAGCACGTAGCCCATGTGCGAGATCGAGGTGTAGGCGACCAGGCGCTTGATGTCGGTCTGCGCGAAGGCGAGCACCGCGCCGTAGAAGATCCCGGCGATGCCGAGCCAGATCGCGATCGGCGCGAACTCGGCCGAGGCGTTCGGGAAGAACGGCAGCGCGAAGCGCAGCAGCCCGTAGGAGGCGGTCTTCAGCAGCAGCCCCGCCAGGTCGACCGATCCCGCGGTGGGTGCCTGCGAGTGTGCGTCGGGCAGCCAGCCGTGCAACGGCACGATCGGCAGCTTGACCGCGAAGGCGACGAAGAACCCGAGCATCAGCAGGAACTCGAGCTGTGGCTCGAGCGCCGTGGCGCGCAGCACCTCGTAATCGAAGCTGAGCACGCCGGTGGCGTCGAAGTGCGCGAACGCGAGCCCGAGAATCGACAGCAGCATCAGCAGGCCCGAGGCCTGCGTGTAGATGAAGAATTTGGTGGCCGCCGAGATCCGTGACTTGCTGCCCGCCGCGCGGTGGCCCCACAGCGCGATCAGGAAGTACATCGGCACCAGCATCATTTCCCAGAACAGGAAGAACAGGAACAGGTCCAGCGCCAGGAAGACGCCGATCACGCCGCCGAGGATCCACAGCAGGTTCAGGTGGAAGAAGCCGGTGTTGCGCTGGATCTCGCTCCAGGAGCACAGCACCGACAGCACGCCGAGGAAACCCGTCAGGACGACCAGCGCCAGCGACATGCCGTCGATCCCGAGGTGGATCGCGATGCCCAGCGACGGGATCCACGGCATCCGGAATTCCAGTTGCCACTGCGGCGCATCGTGCACGCCGGCGCCCAGGTGGTAATCGCCGCTCAACCACAGCTCGAGCGCGAGCGCGGTGACCAGCGTCATTGCGCCGAGCGCGATCCAGCGCGGCGTATTGCCGAAACGGTCGGTCTGCCAGCACAGCAGTCCGGCGAGGATCGGTATCAGGATCAGCCAGGCGAGCAGCATGACCGGCGCTTCCCTAGTTCAGGTTGATCACGGCCACGGCCAGCAGCGCCACCGCGCCGAGCGCGACCGAGGCGACGTACCAGCGCAGCCTGCCGGTCTGCGGCATCACCGCCACGCGGTTGGCCGCGCGCACCACCACCGGCAGCAGCCCCAGCGTGGCGTCGAGTCCATCGCGGCGCTCTTCGCGTGCGAGCAGGCGGAACGGGCGCACGAACAGCCGGTCGTACAGCGCGTCGAAGCCGAAGGCGTTCAGCCACCAGTGGCCCAGGAAACGTCCGGTGGCGCTGGCGGCGAGGCGCTCGACGAACCGGCGCCGACCGAGAAACAGCCAGGCCGCGAGCGCGATGCCGACCAGCGCGCAGCCGGCCGACAAGGCCTCGACCAGATGCCGGCCGGCGCCGCCGTGTTCGCCGGGCGATGCCGGCAGCACTTCGGCCAGCGGCGGCTCGATCAGCGCACCGAGCGCGGTCGAGAGCACGAGCAGGATCGCCAGCGGCAGCACGCGGGCAAGTCCTGTGCCGGGGTGTGCAACCAGCCGCTCCTCACCGTGGAACACGCTGAAGATCAGGCGGAACGTGTAGATCGAGGTCAACAGCGCGCCCGCCAGCCCGGCGGCGACCAGGTGCGTGTTGCCGGCGGCCCAGGCGGACCACAGGATCTCGTCCTTCGAATAGAAACCGGCGGTCACGAAGGGCAGCGCGCACAGCGCGAGCCCGCCGACCAGGAAGCACGCGTACTCGAGCGGCAGGCGCTGGCGCAGCCCGCCCATCTTGCGGATATCCTGCTCGTGGTGGCAGGCGACGATCACCGCGCCGGCGGTCAGGAACAGCAGTGCCTTGAAGAACGCGTGCGTCATCAGGTGGAAGATCGCGGCGCTCCAGGCGCCGGCGCCCAGCGCGAGGAACATGTAGCCGATCTGGCTCATGGTCGAATACGCGAGCACGCGCTTGATGTCGGTCTGCACCAGTGCGCACAGCCCGGCGATCAGCAACGTCACGGCGCCGACGTTGCCCACCAGCGCGAGCACCTCGGGCGCCAGCGCGAACAGCCCGTGCATACGTGCGATCAGGTACACGCCGGCGGTGACCATGGTCGCGGCGTGGATCAGCGCCGAGACCGGCGTGGGGCCTGCCATCGCGTCGGCGAGCCAGGTCTGCAACGGCAGCTGTGCGGACTTGCCGACGGCGCCGCCGAGCAGCAGCAGCGCGGCGGC
>CAUJIL010000143.1 GCA_963204845.1 Pseudomonadota bacterium
GCAGTCGGCGGTGTACTTCTGGGTGCGCAACGGGCTGTCGGCGCTGGCCGACGCCGACGATCTCGGCGCGATCACCCGCCGCGTCAACGGCGGGCTGAACGGTTACGAGAATCGCCGTGCGCTGCTCGAGCGGGCACGGCAGGTGCTCATGGAACAGGCCTCGGCGGCGCCGGTCATTCTGCAGCCGGATCCGCCGACGGGCGCACCGTTCGTGCCGCCGGCGGCGCATTTGTCGCGGGATCGATCCGACATCACGCGCCAGCGCGACGGTGGTCGCGCGCATCCGCTCGGCGAGCCCGACCGTCCGGCGCGGGAAGGGCGCAGCGCGGCCGCGCTGGCGCGCTCGGTGTCGGCGATCGTCGATTATCTCGACGTGAGCAACCCCGATCACCGCCGCTACCGGCCGCACCGCGGTGCCACCTACGCCAGCGTCTACGCGACCGATGTGGCCTGCCTGTGCGGGGTGTACCTGCCGCGCGTGTGGTGGAGCGCGGCGGCGCTGCGGCGGCTCGGTGACGGTGACGCGGTGGCGGCGGAGTACGGGCGCAGCGTGTGCGAACTGGACGCCAATGCCCTGTTCGACTGGCTGCAAGCCTTCGGTGCCGTGTTCGGGTGGGTGCGTGTCGATGGCCCCGACGCCCTGCAGTCCGCCGCGAACGCCGGCGAGGTCTGCATGATCGTCGCTCGCGGTGCCGGCCGCGCGGGTGGCATCGCGGTGGTGGTGCCGGAGACGGCTGGCGTGCGTGCGGCGCGCAATTCCCGCGCTGAAGTGCTGCGTCCGGTCGAATCGCGGGCCGGGGCGCGCAATGTGCGGCGTGCGGCGCCGGCCCGTGCCTGGTGGCGTGGCGCCCGGTACCGGTCGCACGCCTTCTGGCGACATGCCTGATCCGATTCACGACATTCGAATATTTACGGAAAGTAACAACAGTGACCGTATCGTAATGGCGAAGAAGTAATGTGTTGACAAAGAAGAAAGAACATAGAAACAGATAGTTACATATTCATTAAATGGATTTCATGCGTTGATGGCATTATTTGCCGTGCTCGGTACTGGTCAATTCTCTGTCGAGTGTTACCATTGGTAGCAATTCGGTAGCAGCTCTCTGGTGATGGCGTTACGCCACTCCCTGCCGCCGGGTGACCGAGAGGAGGAATCCATCATGAAACGCTCAGCTGTCTTGCTCGCCCTGGTGCTCGCTGCTCAGGGCGTCCTTGCGGATCCATCCGTGCCGAACGCGATGAGCGCGTCGCCGTCCAACGCGGCGGCCGAGGCCCTCGTGGCCGCCAAGCTCGCCGAAGCCGATCTGCGCATGCAGGTGCTGGCCGAACGCAAGGTCCGGCGCAGCGTGGAGGAGGCCGTAGGGCATTCCGCCGGCGGCAATCAGGACCGCTCCGAGGTCGTGGTCGAACTGTCGATGGTTCACTGACCCTTGCGAGATCCGTGCGGCCGCGCGCATCGTAGTGTCATGAAGCGCGCGCAGTATCCGGCGGCGCGAGCGTCGGTGCGCGTGCTGACACGGGGGCACAGTCACGATGCCGGTGGCGGGAGCTGTTCGGCAAGCTGATTCGAGGGGGTGGGCCACGGCCTGCGGTGGAAGGCTGTGCGTGGAGCGGCTCGCTCTGCTGGCGTGGGTTCTCGTGCTGCTGGCTGGCTGTTCCGTCGTCTCGACCGTCTATACACGCCTCGACGCGCTGGCAGTGATGCAGGCACGCGAGTGGCTGGATCTCGATCGCGAACAATCCGGGCGGTTCCGCGAGCGAGTGCGCCTTCGCATGCAGGAGCACCGCGCCCCGCTGCTCGCGACAACCCTGGCCGAAATGCGGCCAGTCCAGATCGAACACCTCGGCCGTGCCTTCGATCGTTCCAATGCCGAATACCACCGGGAATTCCTCGCCGCGTCGCCGCAGCGCCGCGACGCCGAGCGGCGCAATTCCCTGCGCCGCGGCGTGGAGCGCTGGAGCGGGCGCCTGGAGCCCGCTCAGCGCGCGATTCTGGACCGTCTCGCGCAGGAGTTCGTGGACGGTTCGGCCGACTGGTACGCGCACCGGCTGCGCTGGCAGGCAGGCCTGCTGGAGTTGCTGCACGACGGCGCTGACGCCGGCCTGATCGAGGCCTACGTCGTGCGCTGGTGGGCCGATGGTTCCGAGTTCGACCAGCAGTACGCGACCCGGATGCAAGGCAACGAACAGCTGGCGGCGCAAAGGATGGCCGAATTGATCAACACGCTCGAGCCTGCGCAGCGCGCCCGCGCCGCCGGGCGCCTGCGGTCGCTCGCCGGCGAACTGTACGCGCTGCACCGCGCAGGGGAGCCGCCGCTGGAACTCGCTGGGCTGCGAGCGGTGGCGGGAGGGCGGTCGCGATGAGTGGCTTCCTGGACCCGCCGGTGCTGTTCTTCGTGTTCGGCATTTTCGCCGGGCTGGTGAGATCGAATCTGGAGATCCCGCCGCAGATCGCGCGTTTCCTGGCGTTGTACCTGCTGATGGCGCTGGGCCTCAAGGGTGGCTTCGCGCTCGAGGAATCCGGCTTCACCGCGGAGGTGTCCACCAGCCTGCTCGGAGCGGTGGCACTGGCCGTGATCGTGCCGACCATCGGCTTCTTCGTGATGCGCCGGGTCGTGTCCGACTTCGATGCGGCGGCGATCGCGGCGACGTATGGTTCGGTCAGTGCGGTGACCTTCATCACGGCCGTGCAATACCTCGACTCGCACGGCATACCCTATGGCGGCCACATGGCGGCGGCGCTCGCGCTGATGGAGTCGCCGGCGATCATCTTCGCGGTGCTGGTGGCGAACTGGGTGCGTGCACGTGCGCATCCGGGGCAGCAGGCAATGTCGCTGGGCCGCGTGCTGCACGAATCGTTCACCGACGGCGGACAGTTGCTGCTGCTCGGGGCGATGCTGATCGGCTTCGTGACGGGGGCGAGTGGGGAGGCGGCGATGCAGCCCTTCGCCGTCGATCTGTTCAAGGGCATGCTCGCCTTCTTCCTGCTCGACATGGGTCTGATCGCGGCGCGCAACATGCGCGAACTGCGCGGCCGCTCGCCCTGGCTGCTGGCGTACGCCATCGGAGGGCCGCTGGCGCACGCGTGTCTGGCGCTCGCTCTGGCGGCGGTCACGGACATGCAGACCGGCAACGCGGTGCTGCTGGTCGTACTGGCGGCGAGTGCGTCCTATATAGCGGTGCCGGCCGTGATCCGGCACGCCATCCCCGAGGCAACTCCCTCCCTCTACCTCGGCATGTCGCTCGGCATGACGTTCCCGTTCAACATCGTGCTCGGCATACCGCTGTACACGTGGGCGACGCTGCAGTTGTCAGGCTGAGCGGGCCTGTTTCAGACGAAGATGAAATCGTCCTTGCCGAGCGTGGGGGCTCCGGTCAGCGTGGCGATCAACACGGCGGTGGCCGCGCCGGCACCGTCCGCGTCGAACCACAGCCTGCCGCTGTCGGTGTCGTAGAGCACGGTTGCTTCGCCTGAGGTTGCGACGGGGTTCGTGTGCGCTATGAACGTCTCGCCTTCGACCAGCGTGGTTCCCGCCTCGACGCCGAAGGCCGTGCCCAGGAAGTGGAAGCTGTCCTGGTCACTCACGAAGTCGCCGATGATGTCCCGGCCGTGGCTGGTCGCCGCGTAGTAGTACACGTCGTCGTCGGCTCCGCCCGACAGCGTGTCCCGCCCCGCACCGCCTTCGAGGAAATCGGTGCCGGCGCCGCCCCACAGCACGTCCGTGTCCATGCCGCCGCGCAGTTCGTCGTTGTCGGCGCCGCCGTTCAACCGGTCCAGGCCGGCGCCGCCGACCAGCAGGTCGTTGCCTTCGCCGCCGTTCTGGGTGTCGTTGCCGGCGTTGCCGTACAGCCAGTCGTTGCCGTTGCCGCCGACCAGCAGATCGGTGCCGCCGCCGCCGAACAGCGCATCGTCGCCGTCCTTGCCGTACAGGCGGTCGTTGCCGATGCCACCGTACAGGAAATCGTTGCCGTCGCCGCCGTCGAGGGAGTCGTCGCCGTCCATCCCGAGGATGTAGTCGTTGCCGTAGGAGCCGAGCACGCTGTCGTTGCCTGCGTACAGGAACACTACGTCGTTGCCGGCACGGGCGTTGATCGTGTTCGCAGCGCCGGTGGCTTTCAGCAGATCGTTGCCTCCAGTCGCGCTGGTGCGTGTCTCGGCCGCGTCGATCAGTTGCTCGATGTAGCTGATGAACTCGCTGCGCAGCGCAGGTTCGGCTGCGTTGATGTCTGCGGGAACCGCCGGAATGCTCATCGGATCGCCCTCTTGGATGTTATTGGCGATACGACGACGGATCCGGGCCGGATCAATGCGGGCGAAGCGGATTCGAACTCCCGTGTGACAGATCGATACCAGTCGAAGGATCCGCCACGGCGCCGGATCCGGGCGCGGAACGCATCGTCGTCGAGGATTCTGCGCTACGCTTGGGGCCCGTTCCGAACCACAGGCCTGATGCACGAAAATGAACGCGATCCGTCACCTGCTGCTTGCCGCCGGCGTGGTGCTGCCGCTGCTCGCCGGCGCCACCGATGCCGACATCGCGTATCGCTTCATGGGGCCGGGTCACCTCATCCAGGTGATCAGCGGACCGTACCCCGACGGCCGTCCGATGGGGGGATCGACGTGGGGACGGCTGCGCCTGAAGCCACTGGAGGATGCGCGATGAAGGTGGTGGGCAGTCTGTACGGTTCGCTGGCCGCGATACCGGAGTCCGTGCGTGCGCTCGAGCGCCAGGGCTTCGATGCGGCCTACGCGGTGGAGATCAACAACGATCCGTTCCTGCCGGCGCTGCTCGCGGCCGAGCACAGCGAGCGGATCGGGATCACGACCGCGATCGCGGTGGCGTTTGCGCGTAATCCGATGACGCTCGCGCAGACCGCGTGGGACCTCAACCAGTACGCGCGCGGGCGTTTCGTGCTCGGCATCGGCTCGCAGGTGCAGGGCCACATCACGCGGCGCTTCGGGATGCCGTGGTCGCAGCCGGCGCCGCGCATGCGCGAGTTCGTGCGCGCGATGCAGGCGATCTGGCGTTGCTGGGCCGAGGGGACGCCGCTCGACTTCGAGGGCGAGTTCTACCGCCACACCCTGATGACGCCGATGTTCGTGCCGAAGGAGCGCGAGCACGGCGCGCCGCGCGTGCGCGTGGCCGCCGTGGGGCCGCTGATGACCACGGCCGCGGCCGAGGCGGCCGACGGCCTGATCGCGCACGGTTTCACCACCGAGCGCTACCTGCGCGAGGTCACGCTGCCGGCGGTCGAACGCGGGCTCGCGCAGGCCGGGCGGGCGCGCGGGGACTTCGAGATCGTCGCCCCGATCATGGTGGTCACCGGTGACGACGAGGCCGCGTTCGTGCGCAACCGCGAAGCCACGCGCGCGCAGATCGCGTTCTATGCCAGCACGCCGGCCTACGCGGGCGTGCTCGCGCTGCACGGCTGGGAGGAACTGGGGCGCGAACTGACGGTGTTCAGCAAGAGCAACCGCTGGGCCGAGATGGCCGCTCGCGTCGACGATGCGATGCTCGACACGATCGCGATCGTCCGCGAGCGGCCCGCGGACGTGCCGGCCGCGTTGCGCCAGCGCTACGCGGGCATGCTCGACGGCTGGCTGTGCACCGCGCTGCTCGCCGACCCCGAGCGCCAGGCCGCGCTGGTGGCGGGAGTGCGGGCCGGCGCATGAGCCTCGACCAGCTTGCGATCCTGCTGATCCTGCTGGCGACGATCGGGATGTTCCTGCGCGGGCGCTGGCGGCACGACATGGTGGCCGCCGGGGCGTTGCTGGCCAGCGTGGCGGCCGGGCTGGTGGCGCCGGCGGCAGCGTTCGCGGGTTTCGGGCATCCGGCGGTCATCACGGTGGCCTGCGTGCTGGTGCTGAGCCGCGGGCTGCAGAACTCGGGGGCGATCGATGCCCTGACACGTGCGGTGCTGCCCTCCCGGGCCGGAGCGACGCTGAGCGTGGCGACGCTGACGGCGCTGGGGGCGCTGCTTTCGGGCTTCATGAACAACGTCGGCGCGCTTGCGCTGCTGATGCCCGTGGCGGTACAGATCGCTCGGCGGCTGGAACTGCCGCCTGGTCGGGTGCTGATGCCGCTGGCGTTCGGCTCGATCCTCGGTGGCATGAGCACGCTGATCGGCACGCCGCCGAACCTGATCGTCGCGGGTTTCCGCGAGAAGCACACCGCGCTGGGTGCTTTCGGCATGTTCGACTTCGCGCCGGTCGGGGTTCCCGTCATAGTGCTCGGCGTGGCCTTCATCGCGCTGCTCGGCTGGCGCCTGGTTCCGGCGCGTAAACCCGCGGGTATCGAAGCGTTCGAGACCGGGGTATATCTCACGGAGGTGCGGGTTCCGGAAGACAGCAAGGCGGCTGGAAAACGTCTCTACGACGTGGAGCGTTCGCTCGACGAAATAGGCGCACAGGTCGTGGCGCTGGTGCGCAACGAGGTACGCCTCACCGCACCCGGTTCCCGTCGCGAGTTGCGCGTCGGCGACATCCTGGTCATCGAGACCGATGCCGATGCGCTGTCCAAGGTGTTGTCCGGGCTGGGTCTGGCCCTGGAGGAATCCAAGCGACCGGAACCGGGGAAGGCGCAACCTGATGCCGGCCACGACGACTCCTTGCCGCACGCCGGTGATGGTGATTCGGCAGGCGAAATGAAAACGGCCGACAGGAAGGACGAGGCAGCGGAGGAGATCGCGCTGGTCGAACTGGTGATACTGCCCGGTTCCGGCCTGGCCGGGCGTTCGGCAAGCGACGTCCTGCTGCGCACGCGGTACGGTTTGAGCCTGCTGGCGGTCTCACGCCAGGGCAGGAGGTCGGTCGCGCGGTTGCGCTCGCTCGCGTTGCGCGCCGGTGATGTCGTGCTGATGCAAGGGCCACCGAATGCGATCATGGAATTCGCTTCGGACAACGGCTGTGTGCCTCTGGCCACGCGTGAATTGCGTATTCCTGATCGGCGCAAGGCCATTACGGCCACGACCATCATGCTCGTCTGCGTGGGCTGCGCTGCCTCAGGGCTGGTGCCGACCGCAGTGGCTTTCTTCGGAGGCGTGCTGGCGTCGATGGCGTTGCAGACGGTTCCGCCGCGTGCGGTCTACGACGCGATCGACTGGCCGGTCATCGTGCTGCTGGCTGCGCTGATTCCGGTGGCGGGTGCGATGGAATCCACCGGTACCGCCGATCTTGTAGCGCGCGTCCTGCTCGAGGGCGTCGCCCGGGGGCATGCCGTGGTCGCGCTGTCGTTGATCATGATCGTCACGATGTTTCTCTCCGACCTGATGAACAACGCTGCCACGGCGGCGGTGATGTGTCCGGTTGCGATCAGCACGGCGATGGCGCTGGGAGTCGACGCCGACCCCTTCCTGATGGCGGTGGCCATCGGCGCCTCGTGTGCGTTCCTCACCCCGATCGGGCATCAGAACAATACGCTGATTCTCGGCCCGTCGGGCTTTCGTTTCGGCGATTACTGGCCGCTGGGCCTGCCGTTGGAATTGATCGTTCTCGCGGTTGCCGTGCCGATGCTGTTGTGGGTGTGGCCGCTCTGAACGCATGCCACCCGGACCGGGTCCGGGGACGCGGTTACTTGCATAACGCACCAGCGCGCTGGCGCAATCCGTGACGCCCGAGGCCGGTCAGGCCGGCGTCGTTGCCCCATTCGGCGCAGAGCAGTCCGAGTCGTGCGCGGAAATCGTCGGCACCGAAGTTCGTTAATCCTGTGGCCCGGCTCGCCTCGGTGAGGATGTCGTCCGCGTCGAATTCGACCCGCAACGTTTCGCCGTAGGCAATGGCACTTCCTCAACGCTGGCAATCGACCAGGACTTTCAGCGCTTCCCCCTGGCGCCTGGCCTGCGCGAAGGCTTCGTCGAAACGCGACAGCGGAAAGTGGTGGCTGATCAGCGGCCGCACGTCGACCGTGCCGGACGCGAGCATGTCCATCACGGCAGGGAACTCGACCGGGTACTGGATCGCGGCCGTGATGACCAGTTCCTTCACCAGAAGATTGATCATGTTCAGTTCGACCGGGGCGAAGTGGACCCCCACCACGACGATGCGCGCCCCCTTGCGGGCGAGGTCGCAGGCCTGCTGGAAGACCGCGCCCACACCGGTCGCTTCGATGAACACCTCGGTGGCGGGGAAGGTGCCAGGCGCCGTGTCGGACACGGCATCGCCGTGGTGTTCGATCAGGAAATCCCTCAATTCGCCCGCGTCGGCCCTGAAGGTGCGGAGCCCCAGTTGGCGGGCGACCGCGAGACGCGGTTCGGACAGGTCGACCACGATGACGTCGTTCGCGCCCTGGTAGCGCGCGCCTACCGCGGCCGCCAGGCCCACCGGACCGGCGCCGAACACCACGACCTTCGTGCCGGCCCCGATCTGCCCCTGGTTGACCGCGTGCATGCCGACCGAGAACGGCTCGACCAGCGCGCCCAGGTCGAAATCGAGCTGCGGCGGCAGTCTCAGCAATCCCTCGGGATGCGCGGCCGCATCGCGGTAGACGATCCAGGGCGCGAAGGCGCCCGTGAGGCCGGAGCTGCCGATGCCGTTGCCTCCGGCCTCGGGATTGACCACGACGCGGTCGCCTGCCCGCACATGGGTGACGTTGGCGCCGACCTCGGCGACGACACCGCAGAACTCGTGCCCCAGCGCGAAGGGGCGCGCCGCGCCCGGGATGCCACCCAGCTTCGCGTAACTGAGGTCCGAGCCGCAGATGCCGCAGCGCTCCACGCGCACCAGCACGTCGTCCGGTCCCGGCACCGGACGCTCCACCGTGTCGATACGCAGGTCGTCGGGGCCGTGGATACGCACCAGTGGCATCGTGTTCATGCAGGCAGTCCTCGCCGGTTCGGATGATCGGGGCCGAACTATAGCGTCGCCTTGCGAGGGCTGCAACGAGTTAAAACGATGGTTTTAAATAACCTCGGCGACGGTGCGCGCTGACATGCCAGCTCAGACAGCCTGTTCCGGCGGTTTGCCGCCGAGGAAGTTGTCGATCGCGTGGTTGGCGAGGTACTCGATGATCTGCTCGTCGGGAACCAGCTTCATCTTCTCGTGGTTCGCGCGGTGATTGGCCTCCGAGACGATCATCGGCTGCCGGCCGAGCGCGCCCATCGCCTCGTCGACGAGCTGCGCGGGTGTCTGGAAGTTCGAGGTGTCGAGGTGCGCGTAGCCGGCGGCGGCGGTCGACAGCGTCATGCCGCCGGCCACGGCCAGCACATCGACGTGGTACGGCGCGAATTCACGCCACAGCGCCTGCCCCAGCGCGATCTCGTAGGCCTTCGAGGCCGAGTACGCGGCGTAGTACGGCGCGCCTTTCAGTCCGGCCCCCGAGGACATCAGCACGATGCCGCCGCGCCGGCGCGCGAGCATCGGCCGGGCGTAGTGGTA
Source organism: Pseudomonadota bacterium (assembly GCA_963204845.1). Lineage (GTDB taxonomy): Bacteria > Pseudomonadota > Gammaproteobacteria > Pseudomonadales > UBA5518 > UBA5518. Next base: position 9,374 of record CAUJIL010000143.1, read on the forward strand.
GGTGAGCACCAGTGGACCGGTGACGTTGACCGCAAGGCGCATCTTCTCGAACGTGAGGTCCTTGTCGGGCTTGAAGAACGGGCCGACGTCGGCGATGCCGGCGTTGTAGACCAGCAGTCCGATCGCGCGCTCACCGACCGCGGCCACGACCTGCTCGAGCATGTCGGGCGCCGCGAGATCGATCCTGAGCGCCAGGCAGTCCACGCCGTGGCGTGCCTTCAGGTCCGCGGCGATCGCATCCAGCGCCGGCTGGTGGACGTCGATCACGACCACGTTGACGCCGCGCGCCGCCGCGTAGCGCGCATACGCCTCGCCGATTCCCTGCGCGCCTCCGGCAACCAGGGCCCAGGGTCCGTACTTGTCGGCGAAGTCGCTCATCGGTATGTCCTCGTCGGTGGTGGCAGCGGGCTGCGTGTACAGCGGGCGCCAGTCTAAGACACACCGCGATGGTTTGTGGAAAGCGCCGCCGGTGGTGCCGCTGCGCGATTGACCCACGTCAATGCCGGCTGTTCATGCGTCCACCGATAATTCGTACAGGTGGTGTATGTTTGATCAGCGAGGCAAAGCAGTACCATGGCGAACTTCAATCTGGGTCCAGGTGACAACACGTTCAATGCGCCGACCGGCGAGGTGACGGTCAATGCGGAGGGCGGACAGGACAGACTGATCATCGATTATTCGGGCCTAAGCGGTCCGCTGGTGAGTTGGTACGACGGCTGGTTCCATATCAGCGACGAGGCCTTCAACCAGATTGATTACGTCAATTTCGAGGCGTACACGATCATCGGTGGCAGCGAGAGCGACCTGATCCTCGGTGATATCTACAACGCGTCGCTGGCGGTCTCCGACAGCCTCGCCGGCGGCGCCGGCAACGACACCATCCAGACCGGCATCGGCAACGACGTGATCGACGGCGGCAACGGGCTGGCGGATCGCTGGGTTACCGACTACTCATCGCTCGGCGTCGACATCTACGTGCAACTCAAGTCGGGCGGCACCGTTTATACCGTCGCGGCTTCCGGCGCACAGGTCAAGAACGTCGAGGCGCTGGAGATCAGCACCGGGGTCGGTGCCGACAGCATCGACACCAGCGCCGTGGTCGGCAACGACGTGATCCATACCGGCGGCGGCGACGATACAGTCACCTCGGGCCTGGGATTCGATACCGTGCGAATGTACGCCGGTATCGATACGTTGGTGATCAATTACGCGACGCGGTCCGAGGACATCACCTACGCGAACCCGTCGGGCTGGGTAACCTACCAGGACAGCGTCGATCCCAGCGCCTCCATCACCTACTACGAGCCCGAGGTGGAGAACCTCTGGCTCACGGGCGGCACCGGGGACGACGTGCTGCGTGGGCGTGACAACTACGACGGCGCGGACAAGCTGACGGGCAACGACGGCAACGATACGCTGTATGGCTTCGGCGGCGTCGACACGATCAACGGC
>CAUJIL010000144.1 GCA_963204845.1 Pseudomonadota bacterium
CGGTTGCGCGCGGGCTTCCACCACACGGTTGCCACGCGTAGTTCAGCGGCGCACAGGCAGTCGAGCGCGCGCAGCGCCGCGACGGTGTGCTGCACGGTGATGCCGGTGTCGAACACGTCGTCGACCAGCAGTACGCGGCGGCAGTCGAAGCCCGCGGACTCCAGCACCGCGAGCCCGTGGATGCGCACCTCGGCCGCGCGCTCGTCGATGCCGGAGTACAGCGTGGTGCGCAGCGGCACGTGCTCGCAGCGCTGCCCGCGCCACGCGAGCGCCTCGTGTACCGCCACCGCGATCGGCGCGCCACCGCGCCAGAGCCCGATCAGCAGCGTGGGCGCATAGCCGCTGTCGATCACGCGGCGCGCGAGCCGCCACGCGTCCTGCAGCAGCTCCGCGGCGCCGATCCAGCGCTTCGCGTCGCTCACGGCACGCCCGCGCCGGCCACCGGGACCTGCACGCGGTCGATGCGCCCCTCGCGGGTGCCGTGCGCGGCGCGCAGGCTGAGCGTGGCGGACGTGATCGCGTAGAGCGTGCGGCGATCGGCGCCACCGAGCACGCAGGCGATCGCGTGGCGTTCGCCGGTGGGCACGCGGTGCGTGATCGTGCCGCCACGCTCCATGCGCAGGAACTCGCGCGTCGTCGGCGAGGCGATCCACACCGCCTGCGCGCAGTCCACGCAGATGCCGTCGCACACCGCCTGTCCGGGCAGGCGTCCGAACACGCGCCGGTTGCGCAGCACGCCGCGGGAATCGATGTCGTATTCGAGCACCTCGGGCGAGGCGCTCTGGCCCACGAACAGCAGCTTGCCGGCGGCGTCGATCGCCATGCCGTTCGGGCACCAGAGATCGTCGGCCGCGAGCACGGCGTGGCCCCCCGGCTCGATGCCCACCAGCACGGTGGCGCGCCGGGCTTCGGTCTCGTAATCGAAGCCGAAGTTGCTGACCCAGGCGCGGCCGTTGCGGTCCACCACCATATCGTTGAGCCTGCCGTGCGACATCGGCGCGGTGCCGGAATAGCGGCCCAGCTTGCCGTCGACGAGCCGCCAGACCTCGTGTTCGGCCATCTGCACCACCAGCAGGCTGCCGTCGGGCAGCCAGCCGAGCCCGGACGGCTCGCCCGGTGTCCTGAGCACGGTCTGCGGATCGCCGTCGGCCCCGACGCGCAGTACGCTGCGTTCGGTGATGTCCGACAGCCACAACGCGCCGTCGTGCCAGCGTGGGGCCTCCCCGAAGCCGAGTCCGGAGACGAAGGGGGTGAGGCTCAGTTGCTCGGCATCCACGGTGTCCTCCCTGATCGGTGGCGGGTTTCTGATGGTGTCGCCGGCGCGGCGGCGCATCGCTTCCATTTCAGACAACGATTGCGCACCATAGCGCCCGGATCGACCGCCGCCAACAGGAGAACACCAATGAAGGATGCGCCCGCGAAGATCACCTGTCTGGTCTTTTATTCAGCGACGCTGCTGTCGCTGCTGTTCGACTGGCCCCCGATGTTGGAAGCCATTCTGCAGTACGGCAGCGCGTTCCTGCTGGTCGCGCACGCGGCCGAGGTGGTCGTGGCGTGGCGTTGGATCAGGCTCTACGAGGGGCCGCTGGTGCTCAGCGTGCTGTTCACGCTGCTGTTCGGTTTCGTGCACTGGATGCCGTACAAGCGCCGCGCGCTGGCCGAAGGCGCGCGATGAGGCACGGCTTGTCGCGCATGCACCGCGTCGTCCTGGGTTGCGTGGTCGCGCTGCTGCCGCTCGCCGGCGCGCAGGCCGAGGCACCACGCTGCGCGGACCACAACCCGCTGCGCAACGTCTATGTCGGTGACCTGCACGTGCATACCGCGCTGTCGCTCGACGCCGCCACCCAGGACACCCGCGCGCGGCCGGCCGACGCGTACCGCTTCGCGCGCGGCGAGCCGATCGGCGTGCAGCCCTACGACACCGACGGCAAGGCGCTGCGGCAGCTGCAATTGAAGCGGCCGCTCGATTTCGCCGCGGTGACCGACCACGCCGAACTGTTCGGCGAGGTCGAGCTGTGCCACACCCCGGGTTCGGCCGGTTACGACGCGTGGCAGTGCCTGGTGTACCGCCACTTTCCGCGGGTGGCGTACTACCTGTTCAACGCCACCGCGAGCGCCGGCAGGCGGCTCGGGTTCTGCGGCGAACAAGGGGAACTGTGCCGCACGGCGGCCGCGGGGCCATGGGGCGAGGTCAGGACGGCCGCGGCCGAGGCGCTCGATGCAGGCGGTGCCTGCCGCTTCACCAGCTTCGTGGCCTACGAGTGGACCGGCGTGGGTGGCGACAACGCCGGCAACATGCACCGCAACGTCATCTTCCGTGGCGATCGGGTTCCGGAGCTGCCGGCGACCGCCATCGATACCGGCAGTCCCGAGGGCCTGTGGCAGGCGCTGGAGCGGCAGTGCCGTGACGCGCTGCCCGGCTGCGAGGCGCTGGTGATCCCGCACAACTCGAACCTTAGCGACGGGCTGATGTTCGACGGCAGCGCGTACACGGCCGCGGACGCGGCGCTGCGCGCGCGCACCGAGCGGCTGTTCGAGATCGTGCAGCACAAGGGTGCCTCCGAGTGCTTCGCGGGCGCGCTGCCGGGAATCGCGGCGGACGAGGACTGCTCGTTCGAACAACTGCCGTACGACTCCTTCGCCGGGCAGAACTTCTCCTGGAAGCGCAAGCCGCCGAATCCCGCCACCGGTTTCTACCGCGAGATCCTGCGCGACGGGCTGCGGCTCGAGCGTACGCTCGGCATCGACCCGTACCGCATGGGCGTGATCGGCAGCACCGACACCCACATCGGCGCCGCCGGCGCGGTCGCCGAGGACAGCTTCCTGGGGCACGGTGGTGCCGGGGTGCCGGCGCGCGACGGGGTGCCGGCCGGACTGCCCGACCGCCCCGAGTTCGGCCCTGGCGGGCTGGCGATGGTCTGGGCCGAGGAGAACACGCGCGAGGCGTTGTTCGCCGCCATGCAGCGGCGCGAGACCTACGCGACCAGCGGCACCCGGCTGCAGTTGCGTTTCTTCGGCGGCTGGGACTTCCCCGGCGATTTCTGCGAGGACCCGGAGCTGGTGCCGAGCGCCTACGCGCGCGGCGTGCCGATGGGCGGTGAGCTGCGCGCCGCCGACGGCGCGGGCCGCGCGCCGGTGTTCGTGGTGGCGGCGCTGCGCGATGCCGTCGAGGGCTCGCCACTCGCCGAGGTGCAGATCGTGAAGGGGTGGGTCGATGCCGACGGGGCGTCGCGCGAGACGGTGCTCAGCGTCGCCGGCGCGAGCGAGGGCGCCGAGACGCTGTGCGCGGTCTGGTCCGACACCGAGTACCGCCCGGATCAGCACGCGTGGTACTACGCCCGCGTGCTCGTGTTGCCGGTCGCGCGCTGGAGCGAGCGCATCTGCCGTGCCAACGGCATCGACTGCGCCGACCCCGGCGCGGTGCCGGAGGAGTTCGCCGCCTGCTGCGCGGCCGATCATCGCGCCACGATCCGTGAGCGCGCCTGGAGTTCCCCGATCTGGGTCGGGTCCTGAGGTCAGTGATGCCGTCGTTTCCACTCGTGCGCTGGCTGCGCCATCGTCCGCTGCATTTCGTGCTCGCCGGCTTCCTCGGCTGGTGGCTGTTCGCACCGGCGGTGCAGGAAGTCGAGGTGCGCGAGCCGGTCGTGCTCGACGCCGCGCGCATCGCCGCGCTGAAGGACGGCTGGGTCGCCGCGATGGGGCGCGCACCGGACGCCGCCGAGATGCGCGCGCTCGAGCGGCGCGAGATCGACGACGAGATCCTGTTCCGCGAGGCGCTTGCGCACGCGCTGCATCGGATCGACCCGGTGGTGCGCCAGCGGCTGCTGTTGAACATGCGTTTCCTGGACCCGGGCACCGAGGTGGCCGAGGAACGTCTGTTCCAGCAGGCCCTGGAACTCGGCATGCACCGCAACGACCTGGTGGTGCGGCGGCGGCTGGTGCAGATCATGGAGCTGTCGTTGCAGGAAGGCAGCGACCGTTCGGCGCCGGACGCGGCGGAACTCGCGCGGATGTACGAACAGCGGCGCGCGGAGTTCGCGCTGCCGGCACGCTGGCGCCTGCGGCATGTGTATTTCAGCGTCGATCGCCGCGGCGAACGGGCCGCGGACGATGCGCGTGCCACGCTGCGGCTGTTGTCCGGGCAGAACCCCGACGCCTTGCCGGAGTCCGCGCGCGGTGATCCGTTCCTGGGCGGACTGTCGCTGCCGCTGCTCGACGAGCGGCAACTGGCGGGGCAGTTCGGCAGCGCGTTCGCGCGCGCGGTCGCTGACTGCGAGCCGATGCGCTGGTGCGGTCCGTTGCGCTCGAGTTACGGCGACCACCTGGTGCTGGTCGAGGAGCGCGTGCCTGGACGGGTGCCGGGCGTGGACGACCCCGAGGTGCGCCGGCGTCTGGAGAGCGACGTGCTGCGCGAGCGGGCGAGTGCGACGCTGGCACGCGCCATGATCGATCTGCGACGTCGTTACGGAGTGCCCTCATGAGGCGTGGCTGGCATCTGCTGCTGTCGATGCTGCTGTTCGCGGCGATCGCGCCGGCGTGGGCGCACAAGCTCGCGCCCTCGCTGCTCTCGCTGGTCGAGCTCGACGAGGGCCGTTACGCGGTCACCTGGAAGACGCCGCGTTTCTCGTCGACACCGGTGCCGATCGAGCCGGTGCTGCCGGAGGCCTGCCGTGACACCGACGAGCGCCGCTGGGCCTACGAGGGCACCGGTGTGCGCATCGACTGGAACGTGCGTTGCAACGGACCGCTGCACGGGCGCGAACTGCGCGTGAACGGGCTGGCGGAGAACCAGTCGGCCGCGCTGGTGCGCATCGAGTGGAGCGACGGCGCGGTCACACAGGGAATGCTCAACGCGGCCGAGCCGGTGCTGCGGGTCGCCGAGCGCATGCGTGCGTCGGCGGTCGCGGCGAATTACGTGAAGATGGGTGTCGGGCACATCCTCGGCGGCATCGACCACCTGCTGTTCGTGCTCGGGTTGCTGTTGCTGGTCAACGGCTGGAAGCGCCTGCTGTGGACGATCACGGCGTTCACGGTGGGGCACAGCGTGACGCTGGCGCTCGCCGCGCTCGGCTTCCTGGACTATCCGGTGGCGCTGGTCGAGTTCGCGATCGCGTTCAGCATCCTGGTGATCGCGATCGAGCTGACGCGCGAGGCAACCGACCGCCACTGGCTGAGGCGCCGCCCCTGGCTGGCGGCCGGCGGCTTCGGCCTGCTGCACGGCATGGGCTTCGCCGGGGCGCTGCGCGAAGTGGGCTTGCCGCCGCACGACATTCCGCTCGCGCTGCTCACGTTCAACGTCGGCATCGAACTGGGGCAACTGCTGTTCGTCGGCGTGGTGCTGGTCGCACACCGGGCGTGGGAGCACCTCGCGCTGCCGCGCTGGCTGTGGCTGCGCTGGGTGCCGGTGTACCTGATCGGCTGCGCCTCGGCGTACTGGTGCTTCGAGCGCGGCTGGGCGGCGCTGGGCGGGGCATGATGCAGCCGAAGCGCTGGTCCATCGCTCGCCTGCAGCGCCCCTGCCGGGTTGCACTCGGCATCGCGCTGCCGCTGGTGTTCGTGCTGTCGCTGCTGCCGGACCAGCCGGGGCCGCAGTTCAGCCACGGTGACAAGCTGCTGCACGCACTCGCGTTCTGCATGCTGGCGCTGCTCGCGCGCGGCGGCTGGCCGGAGCGCGCGGCGGCGGCACGCTGGCTGCCCGTGCTGCTCGCCTACGGTGCGGCGATCGAGTTCGCGCAGTGGCTGTTGCCGTGGCGTCAGGCCTCGCTGCTCGACTGGCTCGCCGATGCGGCAGGCATCGCGCTCGGCGCGGCGCTGTACGCCTGGCATACGCGCGCGACGCGCCGGACCGCACCGGCGTGAAGAAGCTGCTGATCGTCTACCACTCGCAGAGCGGCAGCACGGAGCGGCTCGCACGCAGCGCAGCGACCGGCGCGCGTGAGGAGGAAGAGGGGGTCGAGCTGCGCCTGCTGCGCGCCGCCGAGGCCGGTGCGGCGGATCTCGCGTGGTGCGACGCGCTGTTGCTCGCCACGCCCGAGAACTTCGGCTACGCTGCCGGCGCGCTGAAGGAGTTCCTCGACCGTACCTTCTACACGGCCAGCGCGCACGAGCTGAACCGCCCCTACGCGCTGATCGTCAGCGCCGGCAACGACGGCAGCGGCGCGGTGCGCCAGCTCACGCGCATCGTGCGCGGCTACCCGCTGCGCGAGGTGGCCGAGCCGCTGATCGTGCGGGGCGAGCCCTCGGCGGCGGATCTGCAGCGCGCCCACGAGACCGGGCACGCGCTGGCGGCGGGACTGCAACTGGGAATCTTCTGACATCGGGAGCACGGGGCGGGGCATGGAAATCGGATCGGCTGAACAGGAGGTGCTGTCGGCGCTGGCCGGCTGGCTGCGCGAGGGGCGCGAGGCCTGGCTGTGCACCATCGTCGAGATCGTCGGCTCCTCGCCGCGGCCGCTGGGCGCGATCATGGCCTGCAGTCGTGACGGTCACGTCTGCGGATCGTTGTCGGGCGGCTGCGTCGAGGAGGACCTGATCGAGCGCCTGCGTGCGGGTTCGCTGGCCTGCGACGGACCCGAGCTGCGCACCTACGGACTCAGCGCGGAAGTAAACGAGCGGCTGGGGCTGCCGTGCGGCGGCCGGTTGTCGGTGGTGGTCGAACCGTGCACTGCCGCCACGCATCTCGCGCACGTCGAGGCGCTGCTCGCGGGACTCGGTGCGCGCGGCTGCGTGCGCCGCACGCTGGAGCTCGGCAGCGGCGCCTGCAGCGCCGAGGCGGTGGATGCCATGGAGGCGTTGCGCTTCGCCGACGGTGTACTCAGCCACACGCTGGGTCCGCGTTTCCGGCTGTTGCTGATCGGCGCCGGGCAGGTCGCGCAGTGCGTCGCCACGCTCGCGACGATGCTCGACTACCGCGTGATGGTCTGTGACCCGCGCGCCGCGCAGCTCGCCGACTGGCGTGGTCCGGACGTCGAACTGGTGCAGGATTTCCCCGACGACTTCCTGCGCG
>CAUJIL010000145.1 GCA_963204845.1 Pseudomonadota bacterium
GGCACGATGGAGAACCTGCTCGCGATGCCGGTCACCCCGCTCGAGGTGATGCTCGGCAAGGTGCTGCCGTACACCGGCATGGGTGCGCTGCAGGTGCTGATCATCCTGTCGGTCGCGCACGGTGTGTTCCACGTGCCGATGCTCGGATCCTACGCGCTGCTGTTCGCGATGCTCGCGCTGTTCATCGCCTGCGTGGCCACGCTCGGGTACCTGATCTCGACAGTCGCGCGCAACCAGATGCAGGCGATGCAGATGACGCTGTTCTTCTTCCTGCCGTCGATCCTGCTCTCGGGCTTCATGTTCCCGTTCCGCGGCATGCCCGGCTGGGCGCAGGCGCTGGGCGAGCTGCTGCCGCTCACGCACATCCTGCGCATCGTGCGTGGCATCATGCTGAAGGGCGCGGACTTCGCCGACATCGCGCCGCACACGGTCCCGCTGCTGCTGTTCCTGCTGGTGGTGGCGGCGATCGCGCTGCGACGGTTCAGGCGCACGCTCGATTCCTGAGCGGCGCCGGGTTACCATGCGCCCATCCCGCGCGAATTCCACCGGCAGCCTCCCAGCGAGCGGCCGCCGCGTCGTCGTTCGCACGGGGCCACCCGAGCCCGCAGAGGAATGCGCCATGCCGACACCGCCGCCGATCACCGTCTCCAGCCTGGACCTGGAGCGCATCGAACGCTGCCTGAACACCGACGCCGCGCGCCACCTGCCCGGCATGGACGCGCTGCAGGCCGAACTCGACCGCGCCACCGTCGTCGATCCGCAGCAGATGCCGCCGGACATCGTCACCATGAATTCCACCGTGCGCTTCACCGACGACAGCAGCGGCCGCCAGTACGAGCTGACGCTGGTCTATCCGGACGGTGCCGGCCAACCCGGCACGGTGTCGGTGCTCGCGCCGATCGGCAGCGCGCTGCTCGGGTTGGCGGTCGGACAGTCGATCGCCTGGCAGGTGCCGGGCGGGCGCGCGATCACGCTGCGTGTGCTGGAACTGCTGCGCCAGCCCGAGGCGATGGGCGAGTACCATCGCTGAACGGCACCGCGTTCAGTTTCGGTTCAGCGAGCTTCGCTAGCCTGCAGGCGTTGCCATCGGGGCAACGACAGCGAACCAGGAGTACCCCCATGAACACGCTTGCATCACGTATCGCCGCCGCCACGCTTCTCGTCGCCTCGGGACTCGCCTTCGCCGGCCAGGAACTCGGCCCGGACCAGGCAGTCAGGCTGCTGCAGGAAGGCAAGGTCAAGTCCTTCGAGGAACTGAATGCCGCCGCGCAGGCCAAACACCCGGGCGCGAAGATCCACGAGACCGAACTCGAAGAGGTCTACGGCCGCCACGTCTACACGGTGGAGCTGCGCGACCCGCAGGGCAAGGAATGGAACGTCGACGTCGATGCCGCGACCGGCGAAGTGCTCAAAGACCGCCGGGACGACTGAATCCGATGCGCGCGCGCTGCATGGTGCTGACGGCGACACTGCTCGCGTTTGCAGTGCCCGGCAGCGCGCGCGACATCGGCCACGAGGAGGCGCTGCGGCTGCGCCGCGGCGGCGAACTGCTCGCGCTCGAGGAACTCCTCGGGCGCGCGCTCGTGCTGCACCCGGACGCCACGCTGCTCGAGGCGGAACTCGAGCGTGAGGACGGTGCGCTGGTCTACGAACTCGAACTGCTGACCGCCGACGGCGAGGTGCGGGAACTCGAGTTCGACGCGCGGAGCGGCACGCTGCTCAGCGACGAGGCCGAGGACTGATGCGCCTGCTGCTGGTCGAGGACAACGTCGCGCTGGCCGACGAACTGGCGGCGCGGCTGCGCGCCGAGGGTTACGCGGTGGACTGGGTCGTCGACGGGCGCGACGCCACCGTGCGCGCCCACGACGGCGACTACGATCTCGCGATCCTCGACCTCGGCCTGCCGGGCCGCAGCGGCATGGACGTGCTCGCCGACTGGCGGCGCACCGGATTGCCGCTGGCCGTGCTGGTCCTCACCGCGCGCGACAGCTTCGCCGACCGCATCGCCGGCCTGCGCGCCGGCGCCGACGACTACCTGCCCAAACCGTTCCACCCCGACGAACTGCTGCTGCGCGTGCGTGCGCTGCTGCGCCACCGCCACGGCACCGTCAATACGCCGCGCCTCAGCGCGGGCGGGCTCGCGCTCGACGAGGAACGCAAGTGCGTCGACGTCGGCCAGGAGACGGTCGAGCTGAGCGCTGCGGAGTTCCGGCTGCTGCGCCTGCTGATGCTGAACCCCGGGCGCCTGCTGTCGCGCGCCACGATCGAGGAGCACCTGTACGACGGCGAGACCGAACGCGACAGCAACGTGGTCGAGGTGCTGGTGAACCGGCTGCGCCGCAAGCTGGGGCGGGCGACGATCGAGACGCGGCGCGGGCTGGGCTACCGGCTGCGCGACAGCGCGCACACCGGTGACAATTGAATGGCCGGCGCCTCGATCGGACGCCGACTCGCCATCGGGCTCGCCGCCAGCCTGCTGCTCGCGGCCGGGGTACTGGCGCTGGTCGCCTCGCTGCTGTTCGAGCGCGCGCTGCGCGAGCACGCGCTCGGGCTGCTCGAGGACGACGCGCGCAGCGTGCTGGCCGCGATCCAGTCCGGCACTCAGGGACCGTGGATCGATCCGCAGCACCTGCCGCGCGTGTTCGAGCGGCCGCTGTCGGGACGCTATTTCGTCGTGCAGTCCGCGCGCGGCAGCTGGCGATCGCGCTCGCTGTGGGACCACGAACTGCAGCTGCCGGCCACCGCCGGCGCCGTACCCGGGCTGATCGCCGGACCGCGCGGACAGCGCCTGCTGTGCCTGCGCGCGGACTACCGCCGCCACGGCGAGGCGATCGCGGTGATCGTTGCCGCCGACGTCGCGCCATTGCTGGCCGATTTCCGCCGCATCGGGCTACTGCTGCTGGGGCTGGGCGCGGCGACCGTGGTGCTGCTGACCGCGATCCAGAGCGCATGGATGCGCCACGCCGCGCTGCGCCCGCTGCAGCAGACGCGGCAGCAGTTGCACGAACTTGCCGAAGGCAGGCGCGAACTGCTCGATACCGACGCGCCCGCGGAACTGCAGCCGCTGGTCACCGAGATCAACCGCCTGCTCGCGCACACCGCGCAATCGCTGGCACGCTCGCGCCAGGCGCTGGGCAACCTGGGGCACGCGCTGAAGACCCCGCTCGCGGTGCTGCTAGCGCTCGCCGAGCGCGCCGACGATCCGCTGCGCGGCCGCGTGCAGGAACAACTCGCGCAGATGCAGCAGCGCATCGGGCGCGAACTCGGGCGTGCGCGCACCGCCGGCGCCGCGCGTGGGGCCGCGCGGTTCGCCCCGCGCGAGGAGATCCCGTTGCTGGTGCAGGCGCTGCGCCAGGCGCACCGCCGCGACCTGGCGATCACCTGGGAGGCACCCGCGTCCAGCCTGCCGCTCGAACGCGACGACATGCTGGAGTTGCTCGGCAACCTGCTCGACAACGCCTGCAAGTGGGCGCGCGCCAGCGTCACCCTGCGGATCGTGCGTCAGCCGAGGCAGGTGCTGGTCGAGGTCGCCGACGACGGACCCGGCATCGCGGAGGGCCGCGCAACGGAGGCGCTCGCCCGCGGCTCCCGGCTCGACGAACAGACGCCCGGTCACGGACTCGGACTTGCGATCGTCGGCGACATCGTCGCCGCGTACCACGGCGAGCTGGCGCTCGGGCGTGCGGTGCAGGGCGGGCTGAGCGTCTCGATCCGGCTGCCGCTGGTCGCCGACACACCCGAGCCCGCGTCCTGACTCACAAACGCTGCGAGGAGATGTTGCCGCCGTCGACCACGAGTTCCGCGCCCGTGATGTAGCTGGCGTCGTCCGAGAGCAGGAAGCGCACCGCGCGCGCGATCTCCACCGGCTCGCCGAGGCGCCCGAGCAGGATGCGCCGCTCGAACACCCCGGGCGGCAGGATGTCGAGCACCGGCTGCAGCATCGGCGTGCGGATCTGTCCCGGCGATACCGCGTTGATGCGCACGCCGTCGGTGGCCAGATCGTCGGCCAGCGAACGCACCAGCGACAGCATGCCGCCTTTCGACGCCGTGTAGGCGGGATTGGCCGCGTTCCCGAGCGTGGCGTTGATCGATGCGATGCCGACCACCGCCCCGCCCGGCGCCGCCGCGAGATCGGCGCGGATCGCCTGCACGATGAACGGCAGCGCGCGCAGGTTCACGTTCAGCACCGCGTCCCAGGCCGCCGGCGTCAGATCGTTCAGCGGCACCGGACTCGACACCCCGGCCGCGTGCACCAGCGCGCCGAGCGCGCCGATCGCCTCGCGGGTGCGCGCCACCGCCGCGGCGATGCCGTCGGTCGCGCACAGGTCGATGCCGATGCCGACCGTGCGCACGCCGTGCCGCGCCGCGAGCTCCGCCGCCGCCGCACCCGCGCGCGCAGGGTCGAGGTCCCACACCGCGACCGCGCGCCCTTCGGCCGCCAGCACGTCGGCGCAGGCGCCGCCGATTCCCGAAACTCCGCCAGTGACGATGACACCGCCCCGCCCCGTCGAACCGCTGTTTTCCATTGTCTTTGTTCCTCATGTGATGGATACGGCAGGTGAGCGCACCTGCCGCGGACCCGGAGGGGCGATCATAGCCGCTGCCGCGCTTGCGGTCTGCACATCCCCGGATCGGGGAACTCCGGGCTTCGTGGCGAAAATGTAACACCGCTCGCTCGCCGATAATGCTGCAATTGCACGGGCACTCGGGTCCGGCAGGCAGCGCGGAGACACGGCATGGGCGAGGTATCCACGAGCAGGCGCACGTTCCTGAAGTTCGCGGCGGCGGGCGTGGCCGCAGGCGCGGTCGGCCTGCCGCTGTATCACTACCGCTTCCGTTCGCCCGAGGAAGCCGTGCGCGTCGGCCCGCGCGGCACGCCGCCGCTCGGCAGCTGGGAAGACCTCTACCGCCAGCGCTGGACCTGGGACACGATCGCGAAGGGATCGCACGGCTGGGCGAACTGCCGCTCGGCCTGCGCATGGGATCTCTACGTGAAGGACGGGGTGGTGGTGCGCGAGGAGCAGACCGCGACCTACGAGCAGTCGGAGCCCGGGGTGCCGGATTTCAACCCGCGCGGCTGCCAGAAGGGCGCCTGCTACACCGAGGTGATGTATGGTCCGTCGCGCACCAGCGTGCCGCTGAAACGCGTGGGGCCGCGCGGCTCGGGACAGTGGGAGCGCATCGGCTGGGAGCAGGCGATCAGCGAGATCGCCGAAAAATGCATCGCCGCGGCCAACCGTTGGGGCACCGAGACGCTGTACCAGGACCTGGGGCCGAACTTCGACTTCGGCCCGTCCACCGCCGGGCGCTTCAAGTTCCAGTTCATGGCCGGCGGGATGTTCGCCGACAACTGGGCCGAGATCGGCGACCTGAACCTCGGCGCCTCGATGGCAATGGGTTTCGCGCACGTCGGCGGCTCCGCAGACGAGTGGTTCCTGTCCGACTACCTCGTCGTGTGGATGATGAATCCCTCGGTCACCCAGATCCCGGACGCGCATTTCCTCTACGAGGCGCGCTACAAGGGTTCCGAGCTGGTGGTGATCGACCCGGTCTACTCGGCCACCGCGGTGCACGCCGACCAGTGGCTGCCGATCGCGGTCGGCACCGACGCCGCGCTGGGCCTGGCGGTGGCGCGCCACCTGCTCGACGTCGGCGCCATCGACCTGCCGTACGTGCGCGAGCAGACCGACCTGCCGCTGCTGGTGCGCCTCGACACCGGACGTTTCCTGCGCGGCGAGGACCTCGTCGAAGGCGGTCTCGAGACGCAGCTGTACATGTGGCATCCGCAGCGGAACGCCGCGGTGGAAGCTCCAGGTTGCAGCGGTCACGAGGCGCGCTCGCTGGTGCTCGACTTCGAACCCCCGATCGACGGCCAGTGGCTGGTGCGCCTGAAGGACGGCGCCGAGGTGGGCGTGGTACCGGTCGGCGCGATGCTGAAGGAACACCTCGATCCGTGGACCTTCGACTACACGGCGCAGGTCACGGGCCTGCACGTGGAGCAGATCCGCCGCTTCGCCGAGGGCTGGGCGCGCGCCGAACGGCCGATGGTGCTGTCCTCGTGGGGTTCGAACCGCTACATGCACTCGGACCTGATGAACCGTGCCAAGATCCTCTGCCTCGCGCTCAAGGGCGCGCTGGGCCGCAAGGGCGCCGGCTACCAGGCGACCGGCTGGGTCGATCTCGACGGCTTCGCCAACGCGATGCAGATGGAACGGCCGGGAATCGCGGGGCGCCTCGGCGCGCTGCTCGGCACCATCGAGCCGGCGCAACTGTTCGATGCGATGCTCGACATCGCGATGAAGCGCAAGACGCAGAACGAGGTGGAACGCGAGGGCGAGTACTTCTACACCAAGAACCGCCTGTGCACCACCGACGTGGTCGAAGTGAACTTCACCGCCCCGGGCTATCTCGACGCGCTCAACCGCGAGCAGGAAGGCATGTCGCCGCGCCCGCTCGCCGCGTACCGCGAGGAATCGCGCGCCAACGGCTGGGGGCCGGGCGTGCCGGCCAATGCCCCGCCGAAAGTGTTCTTCAGCGGCGGCGCCAACCTGCTCAGGCGCAACAACCTGCCGCAGTACCTGAAGGCCTTCGTCTGGGACGACATGGAGTTGATCGTCGACATCAACCCGAAGTTCTCCTTCACCGGCACCCAGGCCGACTACATCCTGCCCGCCGCGGGCTGGTACGAGAAGGCCGGCATCAAGTACACGATGTCGTACATCCCGTACGTGCACTACTGCGACGTCGCGGTGCCGCCGCTCGCCGAATCGAAGGACGAGTTCGAGATCTACTGGCTGCTCACGCGCGAGATCGAACGCCAGGCGAAGGCGGCGGACCTGCCCGTATTCGAAGGATGCGGGCGCGGCAGCACCGACTGGAAGACGCTGCACCAGCGCTACAGCAACCGCGGCGACCTGGGGCAGCACGACGCCGAGAAGGTGGTGCGCGAGATCCTGGACAGCAGCGCCACCAAAGGTGTGACGCTGGAACAATTGAAGCGCGACGGCATCGCCCGCTTCACCGCCACCGGTACCAGCGTGCAGGCCAGCGCGCTGCACAACCCGGACTGGACGGGTCCCGGCGTACTCAACACGCTGACCCGCTTCACCGAGCACAAGGAACCGTGGCCCACCTGGTCCGGGCGCATCACCTCGTTCATCGACCATCCGTGGTTCATCGAGATGCGCGAGCAGTTCCCCGTCCACAAGGACAGCCCGAAGGCGGGCGGCGACCACCCGTTCCAGTTCGTGAGCTGCCACGCGCGCTGGTCGATCCACTCGAGCTGGCGCGACACACCGATGATGCTGCGCCTGCAGCGCGGCGAGCCACAGGTGTGGATCAATCCCGCCGAAGGCACGCGGCTCGGCATCGCCGACTACGACTACGCCGAGCTCTACAACGATTACGGCTCGGTGCGCATGCGCGTGAAGTACTCGACCGCGGTGCGCCCCGGCGTGGCGTACTACCACCATGCGTGGGAGCCGCACCAGTTCCCGAACCACGAGTCGTACAAGTGGCTGATCCCGGGGTTGGTCAACCCGCTGCACATGGCCGGCGGCTACCAGCAGATCGACCACATGATGAACCGCTACCAGCCCGGCAGCGCCGTGCAGGACACGCGCCTCGGCATCCGCCCGTGGACCGGGCAACCCACCGGCGCGAAGCCGGTGGCAACCTCACGCAGCGATGGTGAACCGACATGAAATACGAGACCCCGGCCCCGGACCGTCAGATCGCGATGGTCCTCGACCTGAACAAGTGCCTCGGCTGTCACACCTGCACCGTGGCGTGCAAGAAGATGTGGAACACCGACGCCGGCACCGACTACGCGTACTGGAACAACGTCGAGACGATGCCCGGCAAGGGTTTCCCGGCCAACGTGCACGACCCGGCGACCGCCGGTCGCGACCTCGACGGCGCGACGAAGCGCGGGCAGCTACCCGACCTCGATACCGGCTACGGGCGCGCGTGGACCTTCAACCACAAGGACGTGCTCGCCTCCACCGGCGCGCCGGTCAAGGAATGGCTGCGTCCGCGCGAGGAAGTGAAGTGGGGGCCGAACTTCGACGAGGACCACGGCGCCGGCGACTACCCGCGCGAGAACCACTATTTCTACCTGCCGCGGCTGTGCAACCACTGCACGCACCCGGCCTGCCGCGACGCCTGCCCGCGCGGCGCGATCCACAAGCGCCAGGAAGACGGCATCGTGCTGGTCGACCAGGACAGGTGCCACGGCTACCGCTTCTGCGTCGAGGCCTGTCCGTACAAGAAGGTCTACTACGACCACGTGCGCCAGGTCTCGAGCAAGTGCATCTTCTGTCTGCCGCGGATCGAGGAAGGCGTGGCGCCGGCCTGTGCCCGGCAGTGCCCGGGACGGCTGCGCTTCGTGGGCTATCGCGACGACCCCGACGGCCCGATCCACAAGCTGGTCGACCGCTGGAAGGTCGCGATCCCGCTGCACCCGGAGTACGGCCTCGGACCGAACGTGTTCTACGTGCCGCCGATGAGCCCGCCCAAGCTCGACGCCGACGGCCGCCCGACCGCCGAGCCGCGCATCCCGTTGGCGTACCTCGAGTCGCTGTTCGGCACGGCCGTGGGACCGGCGCTCGAGGTGCTGCTCGCCGAGCGCGAGAAGACCCGCAAGGGGGGCACGAGCGAGCTGATGGACCTGCTGATCGCCTACGACTGGAACCAGAACTTCAAGCTCGACGCGCACCAGCGCGAAGTGCTGAGCTGAGCCGCCGCGAGGGAGCACCGACCATGAACAAGACCATCACCCTGGGCGCCGCGCCCACCGGCATGCAGCCCGGCGGCTACGTTCCGGCCGCCTTTGCCGACCGCACCGAGGCGGCAACGCCCGCGGCCACCATCGAGGCGGTGGCGGCGGGCAACGGCTGGCGGATCACGCTGTCGTGGGCCTGCACCACGCCGGTACGCCATACCGCCAACGAAACCGACCGTTTCCCCGACGCCTGCGCGGTGCTCGCGCCGGTCGCGCCCGACTCGCCGTGGGTCACCATGGGCGCGCCGGGCAAGGCGGTCGAGGGCTTCCTGTGGAAGGCCGACCGCGAGCAGCCGTTCCACATCCGCGCCGAAGGATTGGGCAGCGCACAGCGCGCCGCGCCGCCCGCAGGCACGCGCGTCACCGCCGCCTGGGGCGATGGCCAGTGGCAGGTGGTGTTCGAGATCCCGGCGTGGTCCGCGCTTGCCACCCAACGCCAGATCGCCGTGGCCGTGTGGGCGGGTGCCGCCCAGGAACGCGCCGGACTGAAGTCGGTGAGTCCGGGCTGGCTGCCGCTGGGATGAACGCCGCCGCCAGCGCACCGAAGGCCGCGACGCTGCGTCTGCTCGCGTGGGGACGGTTGTGGAGTCCGCTCGCCGCCGACGACGAGCACCGTGAGGCCTGGCAGGCGCTGGGGCTGCCCGGCGAGTTCGCCGCGCAG
>CAUJIL010000146.1 GCA_963204845.1 Pseudomonadota bacterium
TTCGGCAGCGCGCGGCATGTCTCCGAGGAGCAGGCGCGCGAGGAGGTGAACGCGGCCCGTGCGGCGCTCGCCGGGGACCCGCACGACGGCGCCCGGCAGACCGCGCTGGTGCGCGCCGAGCGGCGGCTGCACAACAGCCGCTACTACGAGGAAGCGCGGCGCCTCGGCGCGCTGATCACGCAGAACAGCGAACGCATCGAGGGCTGCCGGCTGCTGGTGGTGACCGGCGGCGGCCCGGGCATCATGGAGGCGGCGAACCGAGGCGCGCACGAGTCCGGCGGCAAGAGCATCGGCCTGAACATCGTGCTGCCGATGGAGCAGGAGCCGAATCCGTACATCACGCCTGAACTGTGCTTCCAGTTCCACTACTTCGCCACCCGCAAGATGCACTTCCTGATGCGCGCGCGGGCGCTGGTCGCCTTTCCCGGCGGCTTCGGCACGCTGGATGAGCTGTTCGAGACGCTGACCCTGATCCAGACCGGCAAGAGCGAGCGCATGCCGGTGCTGCTGTTCGGTGAGTCGTTCTGGCGCCGCCTGGTCGATTTCGACCTGCTGGTCGAGGAAGGCAATATCGACGCGAAGGACCTGGAGTTGTTCCGCTTTGTCGAGACTGCCGAGCAGGCCTGGAGCGAGATCGCGGCGTTCTACAGCCTGACGGCATGCGCCACGACCTGAGCGTCCCTTGACGTTCCGCCTGCCTGCCACGCCCGCTGCCTTGCGGCTGCAGGAACAATGCACCACCCGCCCGACCCGTGACCGGGGCGAGTGATCGGAGGACGCGGAAGGCACCGTCCTGAACGGCCGGTGCCTTCCGATGCGACGGTCACGGGTCGCGAGGACCCGCGGCCGGGTGCAGGAGGGACGGCGAGGCGCCGCCCCTCAGGTTCTCACCAGCTCTTGGGGCGGCGTTCGCCACCACGGAAGCCGCCACCACCACCGCCGCCGCCACCGCCGCCCGGGCGACGGTCTTCACGCGGACGCGCTTCGTTGACGCGCAGCGCACGGCCGTTGATCTCGTAGCCGTTCAGTTTGTTGATCGCAGCAGTGCCTTCGTCGTCGGAAGACATCTCCACGAAACCAAAACCCTTGGAGCGATCGGTTTCGCGATCCATCACGACCTTCGCCGACGAGACATTCCCGAACTCCTGGAACAGCGCGAGCAGGTCGTTGTCGCGTACGGTGTAGGGCAGGTTTCCAACGTAGATATTCATTCGATTAATCATCCTGGCGCCGTTTGCGTACATGGAGTGCCAATACCCCGACGCCGCAAAAAGCGTTGGCACCATTGGATAACCGGTCTCGTGACGAGGCCGGCCGCCGCATTCTAACTGAAAAAGTACGGTCGTCCAGCGGCAGTCGCGATCGGCGTGCGGGCGCGGCACGCAGGGGCCGGCACCCGCACGGCGACAACGCGTCAGGACTGACGGAACGGGTCGCGCAGCACGATGGTTTCGCTGCGGTCGGGGCCCGTGGAAACGATGTCGATGCCCACGCCCACGAACTCGGCGATGCGCTCGATGTAGCTGCGCGCCGCCCGCGGCAGTCTTTCCCACGCGGTGATGCCGAGCGTGGATTCGTCCCAGCCGGGCACCGTCTCGTAGACCGGCACCAGGCTCTCGAAATCCGCGCTGTCGCGCGGCGTGCCGACGATGCGCCCGGAGCTGTCCTCGTAGCCCACGCAGAAGTTGACCGACTCGAGCCCGTCGAGCACGTCGAGCTTGGTGATGCACAGCCCGCTGACGCTGTTGATGCGCACCACCTCGCGCAGCGACACCGCGTCGAACCAGCCGCAGCGACGCGGCCGCCCCGTGGTTGCGCCGAACTCGTGGCCACGGCGCGCGAGGTGCTCGCCCACCGCATCGAACAGCTCGGTGGGGAACGGTCCGGAGCCCACGCGCGTGGTGTAGGCCTTGGTGATGCCGAGCACGTAGTCGAGGTACAGCGGGCCAAAGCCGCTGCCGGTCGCGGTACCGCCGGCGGTGGTGTTCGACGAGGTCACGTACGGGTACGTGCCGTGATCGATGTCGAGCAGCGCGCCCTGCGCGCCCTCGAACAGGATGCGCTTGCCGGCATGGCGGTACTCGTGCAGCAGCGCCGGCACGTCGGCCATCAGCGGCAGCAGCGCGGTGCCGTGGGCGAGCGCCTCGGCGAGCGTCTGCTCGACGTCGAGCACCGGGGCGCGGTAGTACTCGCGCAGCACGAAGTTGTGGTAGTCCATGACCTCGCGCAGCCTGGCCTCGAAGCGCACCGGCTCGCGCAGGTCGCCGAGCCGCAGGCCGCGGCGCGCCGCCTTGTCTTCGTAAGCGGGTCCGATGCCGCGTCCGGTGGTGCCGATCTTCGCATCGCCGCGTGCGTGCTCGCGCGCGAGGTCGAGCGCCGCGTGGTACGGCAGGATCAGCGGGCAGGCGGGGCTGAGCCGCAGGCGTTCGCGCACTGGCACGCCGCGCGACTCGAGCGCCGCGATCTCGGCGAGCAGCGCGGCCGGCGCCAGCACCACGCCGTTGCCGATCAGGCACAGCACGCCCGCGCGCAGCACCCCCGAGGGGATCAGGTGCAGCACCGTCTTCTGTCCGTCGATCACCAGCGTGTGACCGGCGTTGTGTCCGCCCTGGAAGCGCACCACCGCGGTGACGTTCTCGGTCAGCAGGTCGACGATCTTGCCCTTGCCCTCGTCACCCCACTGGGTGCCGAGAACCACTACGTTGTTTGCCATGTCCCTTTCACCTGTCAGAGGGTATCGATGCGCCAGGCGTCGCCCACACGGCGCAGTTCGCGATCGCAACCGGCGCTCGCCTGCTGCCCGGGGAGCCCCGTGAGCACGCGTTCGCCGCCATCGCGCAGACGGCACACCTCGCCCCAGGCCTCGGCTGCGATCGCGTGCGGCACGAAGACGCCGCGCGCCCGGGTCGCGGGCTCGGGCGGGGCCACGCCGAGCAGCGCCTTGAGGTCAAAGCTGAAACCAGTGGCCGGCCGGGCGCGGCCGAACACGCGGCCGATGTGGTCGTACCGGCCGCCGTTGGCGATCGCCTCGCCCTGCCCGGGCAGGTAGGCGGCGAACACCAGCCCGGTGTGATAGTGGTAACCGTGCAGTTCGCACAGATCGAAGTGCAGGGTCACGTCGGGCGCGCGCTCGCCGACGCAGCGCGCCAGCCCGGCCAGTTCCTCCAGCGCCGCGCTGGCCGCGGGCGCGCGCGTGGCGAACAGCTGACGCGCCTTGGTGAGCACGGCGTCGCCACCGCTGAGTCCGGCCAGCGCGCGCAGCAGCGCGGCATCCTGCGGCGTCAGCCCCGCGGCATCGACCAGCGCGGCGATCGCCGGCACCGATTTGTGCTGCAGCGCCTCGAACAGCGCCTCGTGCACATCCGGCGGCAGCGCGAGCTCGCGCATCAGTTCCCGGAAGATCCCGACGTGCCCGAGATCGAGCGTGACGCCGCGCACGCCAAGGCGGCGCAGCGTCTCGAGCATCAGGCAAACGATCTCGAGATCGGCCTCGGTGCTGGCGTCACCGTAGAGTTCGGCGCCGAGCTGGATGGGTGAACGCGAGGCGAACGGCGAGCGGCGCCGGGTGTGCAGCACGCTGCCCGCGTAGCACAGCCGCACCGGGCCGTCGCGGCGCAGGCTGTGCGCATCGATGCGCGCCGCCTGCGCGGTGATATCGGGGCGCACGCCGAGCAGCCGGCCGGAGAGCTGGTCGGTCAGCGTGAAGGTCTGCAGGTCGAGGTCCTTGCCGAGCCCGATCAGCAGCGAGTCGGTGAACTCGATCAGCGGCGGAATCACCAGCTCGTAACCCCAGCGCGCGTAAAGGTCGAGCAGTTCACGGCGCATCCGCTCGACGCGCGCCGCCTGCGCGGGGAGCAGCTCCTCGATCCCCTCGGGTAACAGCCAGCGTTCTTCGCCGGCGGGCGTGTCGGTTGCGCTCATCGCGATTCCTGCAGCCGTCGCTTCAGTTGATCAGGTACAGCAGCACCGTGCCGGAGACCATCGCGCACAGACCCGCGATGCGCAGGCCGCGATCGCCGATCCGCGCCGCGGCGAGCACCATCGCGCGCCACGCCGACGGCGACAGGAAGGGTATGATCCCCTCGATCACGAGCACCAGGCAGCAGGCTATTGCGAGATCGTGCCACATCCGGCGGTGAGTATCCGGTCAGGCCGGCGCGGGATGCGCCCCGGCGGGCGCGGCGCATCCTAACACAAAGCCCGGTGCGATCGAATCCGCGCTAGCGATTGCCGCCGGACTCCTTGAGGTAACGGAAGAAGTCGCTGCGCGGGTCGAGCACCATCAGGTCCCCGCTGCCGCCGAAGGTGTTCTCGTAGGCCTTCAGGCTGCGCGTGAACGCGTAGAACTCGGGGTCCTTCGAGTAGGCGGCGGCGTAGATCGCCGAGGCCTCGGCATCGCCTTCGCCGCGTGCGAGTTCGGCCTCGCGGTACGCCTCGGCCTCCATGATCGTGACCTGGCGGTCGGCGTCGGCGCGGATCTTCTCGGCCTGCTCCTTGCCCTGCGAGCGGTATTCGCGCGCGAGCTTCTCGCGTTCGGCCGACATGCGGTTGAACACGGCGTCGCTGACCTCCTCGGGCAGGTCGATCTTCTTCACGCGCACGTCGATTACCTCGATGCCGAGGGTCTGCTGCACGGCGGAGTTCAACTCGGTCGTGAGGTCGGACATCAGTTTCTCGCGCTCGCCCGAGACGACGTCGTGCAGGCGGCGCTTGCCGAACTGGTTGCGCAGCCCGTCGTTGGCGCGCGCGGCGAGCCGCGTCATCGCGGCGGTCTCGTCGCCACCCGTTGCGCGGTAGTAGGTCTCGACGTCGGCGATGCGCCATTTCGAGTACGAATCCACGATCAGCCGCTTCTTCTCCAGCGTGTAGAAGCTCTCCGGCGGGATATCGAGCGTCAGCACGCGGGCGTCGAACTTGCGCACTTCGTCGATCATCGGCAGCTTCACGTGCAATCCGGGGCGGCTGTCGACCTCGAGCAGCGCGCCGAAGCGCAGCACCACCGCCCGCTCCGTCTCGCTCACCACGTACAGCGACCCCGACAGCACCGCCAGCGAGGCGACGAGCAGCACGAAATAGAGCACGATCTTCTGGTTCATCAGCGACGCTCCCTCTCGCGACCGGTCGGCTGGCGGGCTTCGGTACGCAGCTTTTCGACGACTTCCTCGGCGATCCGGTCCACGCTCGGCGCGGCCGCGGCAGACTGTGCCTGGCGCGCGCCCGGCGTCGCCGACGCGCCACCGCCACCGCCACCACCACCGAGGCGGTCGAGCGGCAGGTACAACACGTTGTTGCCGCCGTCGACGTCGACCAGCACCTTGGAGCTGCCGCCGAGCACGCGCTGCAACGAATCGAGGTACAGGCGTTCGCGCGTGACTTCGGGTGCCTTCTTGTACTCGGTCAGCAGCTTCTCGAAGCGCTGCGCCTCGCCCTGCGCCTCGGCGACCACCTTGCTGCGGTAACCGGCAGCTTCCTCGAGCATGCGCTGCGCGCGGCCACGCGCCTCGGGCACGATGCCGTTGGCGTAGGCGCTGGCCTCGTTCTTCAGCCGCTCCTCGTCTTCCTTGGCCTTGATCACGTCGTCGAAGGCGGCCTTGACCTGCGCCGGCGGTTTCGCTTCCTGGATCGTGACCTTCACCACCTGGATGCCGGTGCCGTAATTGTCGAGGTAGCTCTGCAACTTCAGCTTCACGTCGACGCTGACCTGGCCACGGCCTTCCGACAGCACCTGATCGAGCTTGGTGCTGCCGCTGACGTGACGCAGCGCGCTCTCGGTCGCCTGGCGCAGGCTGAACTCGGGGTCGCGCACGTTGAGCACGAAGGCCTTCACGTCACCGATGTTGTACTGCACGACGACCTGCATCTCCACGATGTTCTCGTCCTGCGTGAGCATGCGGCCCTCGGAACCGTACTGGCGCTCGCGCGTCACGTTGACCGGAATCACTCGGTCGATGAGACGCGGTTTCCAGTTGAGGCCCGGCCCCAGGGTTTCGTGATAGCGCCCGAAGCGCAGCACCACCCCGCGCTCCTGTTCGTCGAGCACGTAGATCCCGAGGTAGAACCACAGGCCGAACACCAGCAGCACGATCAGGCCGAGGATGCCGGCGTTCAGCCGCACGTCGGCGCCACCGCCGCCGGAGCCGTTGCCCCCGCCCAGCGCGCCGCCCAGCTTGTTGCGAAAGCGCCGCAGCGCCTCGTCGAGATCGGGCGGGCCCTGGTCGCCGCCGCCCCACGGGTCGCGCTGCTTGCCGTTGCCTCCTGGTTCGTTCCAGGCCATGGTGTTCTCCAGCCGGTTTTTCGCGCACGCCGCACGGTGCGCCGGATTCTATCAGATGTATTCCGCCGCCCGGCTCGGCTCTGGCCGGATGCCTTCGGCCGCCAGCAATTGCGCGAGCTGCGCCCGCGGCAGCCGCACCTCGAGGCGGATCGCGCCCTCGGCGTCGACCTCCTCGGCGAGCACGGCGCCCTTCTCGTACAGTCGGGCGCGCAGGCGTCCCTGGCCGGGGGCGAGCGCGAGCCAGTCGTGGACGATGTCCTGCTCGAGCAGCGCGGCGATCGCTTCGCGCAACAGATCCATGCCGGCGCCGCTGCGCGCCGACACCCAGACCCGTTGCGGCCTGCCATCCTCGCCTCGATCAATACGCGGCGCGACCTCGAGCAGATCGATCTTGTTGAACACCTGCAGCCGCGGCACCTGGTCGGCGCCGATCTCGGCGAGCACTTTCTCGACCTCGAACGAGGTGTCGTCACGGTCCGGCGCACTGGCGTCGATCACGTGCAGCAGCAGGTCGGCGAGCCGTGCCTCCTCGAGCGTGGCGCGGAACGCCTCGACGAGCTGGTGCGGCAGATGGCGCACGAACCCGACCGTGTCGGCCAGCACGACGGTGTGGCCGTCGGCGAGCTCGCAGCGGCGCATGGTGGGATCCAGCGTCGCGAACAACTGGTCGGCGGCGTAAACACCGGCGCCGGTCAGCGCGTTGAACAGCGTGGACTTGCCGGCGTTGGTGTAGCCCACCAGCGATACCGTCGGCACCTCGGCGCGCCGGCGCGCGCGCCGGCCCTGCTCGCGCTGCAGATGCACCTTCGCCAGGCGCTGCGTCAGCAACCGGATGCGGTCGCGGATCAGGCGGCGGTCGGTCTCGAGTTGCGTCTCGCCGGGGCCGCGCAGGCCGATGCCGCCCTTCTGCCGCTCGAGGTGGGTCCAGCCGCGCACCAGGCGCGTCGCGATATGGCGCAACTGCGCCAGCTCGACCTGCAGCTTGCCGAGGTGCGAGCGCGCGCGCTGGGCGAAGATGTCGAGGATCAGCCCGGTGCGGTCGATCACGCGGCAGCCGAGCGCCCGCTCGAGGTTGCGCTCCTGGGTCGGCGTCAGTGCGTGGTCGAAGATCACCAGCGCCGCGTCGTGCGAGCGCACCGCGGCGGCGATCTCGGCCAGCTTGCCGCTGCCCACGAAATGCCCCGGGTCGGGACGGTCACGCTGCCCGAAGATGTACTCCACCGGGTCACCGCCCGCGGAGAGCACCAGTTCCTCGAGCTCGCGGGGATCGTCGCGGGTCGCGCCTGGCCCCAGGTCGAGGTGAACGAGCACGGCCCGTTCACCGCTCTCCGGGCGATCGAAAAACACCTTATTCTGCAGCCTCGGCGCCGTCGCCGGCATCCAGGCGCACCGGACGCGACGGCACGACCGTGGACACGGCGTGCTTGTAGACCATCTGGCTGACGGTGTTCTTCAGCAGGATCACGAACTGGTCGAAGGACTCGATCTGGCCCTGCAGCTTGATGCCGTTGACCAGGTAGATCGAAACCGGGATGCGCTCCTTGCGCAGCACGTTCAGGAAAGGGTCTTGTAAGGACTGCCCCTTTGACGACATTTCAGCGTTCTCCAATTGAGGTCCGGCGAGGACCCATTACGAATACACGTCGGTGCCGGATCATTGACCGGCCCCCATGAGATGCAAATGCTAGGCCGGGGCGCTTGAAAGCGCACTCTAAAACTTCGGCAATTCCTTCGCTTCGCCCCTCATATGGAGACGGCCGCCACCGATTTCAAGGCGACCGCAAGCAGTGCGTCCTCGTGTGGCTCATCGCCCGGCAGCACCACCAGACCGGGCCAGCTGCGCAGCCAGGTCAGCTGGCGCTTGGCGAGCTGGCGCGTGGCCGCGACTGCCCGCTCGACCAGCGAGCGGCGGTCGCCGTGCCCATCGAGGTATTCCCACGCCTGGCGATAGCCGACGCTGCGCATCGACGGCAGTTCGAGGTGCAGGTCCCCGCGCGCGCGCAGGGCGCCCACCTCGTCGAGCAAACCGGCCGCGAGCATCGCGTCGAAGCGGGTCGCGATGCGCCGGTGCAGGCGTGCCCGGTCCGCGGGCACCAGCGCCAGCTGCAGGAAGCGGCAGGGCAAGTCCGCGGGGGGCTGCTGTCCGGCGTGCAGGCTGCTCAGTGTGCGCCCACTCACCAGGCAGACCTCGAGTGCACGCTGGACCCGGTGGCGGTTCGCCGGGTCGATGCGCGCCGCGCTCACCGGGTCGAGCGCGGCGAGACGCCGGTGCACCGCCTCCCAGCCCTCACGTGCCGCCAGGGCCCCGATCTCGGCGCGGATCGCGGGGTCGGCCGCCGGCAGCTCGGCCAGCCCGCCGAGCAAGGCACGGAAATACAGCATGGTGCCGCCCACCAGCAGCGGGGTGCGCCCGGTGGCCAGCACCTCGGCGATCGCCGCCAGCGCATCGGCGCGGAACTCCGCCGCCGAGTACACCTCGGCAGGGTCGCGGATATCGATCAGGCGGTGCGGATGGCGCGCGAGCAGCACGTGATCCGGCTTGGCGGTGCCGATGTCCATGCCACGATAGACCTGCGCGGAGTCCACGCTGACGATCCCGCAGCCGAGGCGATCGTCGAGCGCGAGCGCCAGCGCGGTCTTGCCGGACGCGGTGGGCCCGAGCAGGCAGATCGCCAATGGCCGCTCGTCGCGCGCGTGCATCGCGGTGCCCGTCAGCGCCCGCGCAGGAACAGGCGGTCGAGCTCGGCGAGGGACTGCACGGCCCAGGTCGGGCGTCCGTGGTTGCACTGCCCGCTGCGCTCGGTGCGCTCCATGTCGCGCAGCAACGCGTTCATTTCGGTGAGGCTGAGCTGGCGGTTGGCGCGCACCGAGCAGTGGCAGGCCATCGCGGCCAGGATCTCGTCGCTGCGCGCGGCGATGCGCGTGCTGTCGCCGTGCTCGAGCAGGTCCGCGATCACGTCGCGCACCAGCGCGGCGATGTCGGCGCCGGCGAGCAGTACCGGTACCTGACGCACGATGGCCGCCTGCTCGCCGGAGCGCACCAGTTCGAGTCCCAGCGTGGCGAGCTCGGCGCCGTGGCGCTCGACGCAGTCGGCCTCGCGCCGGCTGAGCGCCACCACCTGCGGCACCAGCAGCGGCTGCGCGCGCACCCCGCCGGCGGCGTGCGCGGCCTTCATGCGCTCGTAGGTGATCCGTTCGTGCGCCGCGTGCATGTCGACCAGCACCAGGCCGTCGCGGTTCTCGGCCAGGATGTACACCCCCTTCAGCTGCGCCAGCGCGTAGCCGAGCGGCGGCACGTCGTCGGTCTCCTCGGCAGCGGGCACGCCGGCGGCCAGCCCCGCCGGTTCGAACACCGCGGTGGCCAGCGCCTCGTAGCCCGACAGCGTCTCGGCGATCGCCGCCGGCCCCGGCCGCGTCCACAGCGGGCGCTGCAGCGCGGCGGACGTGGGCGCGGGCGCAGCCGTCGTGTTCGGCTCCGGTGCCGCTTGCCCGGCGGCAGCGCCTGCTTGCGCCGGGCGCAGCTGTGCCAGCGCGCGGTGCAGCGCATGGAACAGGAAGTCGTGCACCTGCCGCGACTCGCGAAAGCGCACTTCGCTCTTGGCCGGGTGCACGTTGACGTCGACCTGCGTGGGGTCGATCTCCAGGTACAGTACGTACGCCGGGTGGCGGTCGCCGTACATCACGTCGCGGTACGCCTGGCGCACCGCGTGCGTGACCACGCGATCGCGCACCGCCCGGCCGTTGACGAAGAAGTACTGCAGGTCCGCCTGCGCGCGCGAGAAGGTCGGCCGCGCGACCCAACCCGACAGCCGCATGCCCGAGGCCTCGGCCTCGATCGCCAGCGCCTGCTCCAGGAACGGCGCCCCGCACAGCGCCCCCAGGCGCTGCTCGCGCTCGGCCGGCGTGGCGCAGGCGCGCAGCGCGAACACGGCGCGCCGGTCGTGGCGCAGCGTGAACGCCGCGTCGAAGCGCGCGAGCGCGATGCGGCGCACCACTTCCTCGCAGTGCCCGTACTCGGTGCGTGCCGAACGCAGGAACTTGCGCCGCGCCGGCGTGTTGAAGAACAGTTCGTGCACCTCGATGGTGGTGCCGCGCGGGTGCGCCCCCGGTGTGACGCGCGGCGTGCCGTCGGCCGCGTGTTCGAGGCGGCTGGCGTGCGCGGCGTCGGCGGTGGCGGTGACGATGCCGAGCCGCGCCACCGAGGCGATGCTGGCCAGCGCCTCGCCGCGGAAACCGAAGCTCAGCACCCGCTCGAGGTCCTCGAGGGTGTGGATCTTGCTGGTCGCGTGGCGCGTGATCGTGAGCGGCAGGTCCTCGGCCGCGATGCCCTCGCCGTCGTCGCGGATGCGCACCAGGCGCATGCCGCCGTCCTCGAGGTCGATGTCGACGCGGGTCGCGCCGGCGTCGAGGCTGTTCTCGAGCAATTCCTTCAGCACCGAGGCCGGACGTTCGACGACCTCGCCGGCCGCGATCTGGTTGGCGAGGGAGTCACTGAGCTGCCTGATGCGCCCCATTCGATATCACCGCGCGTTGCGGCAGGGCGCGAAAACGGTCGATCAGGTCTGCGGGATCACGATGGTCTGCCCCGCCCGGATGTCGTTGCCACCGCCCAGCCCGTTGGTCCTGACGATGTCGGAGACACTAACACGATAGCGCTCGGCGATGCCAGAAAGGGTATCGCCACGCGTGATGGTGTACTGCGCCGGCCGTGCGCCGGCGCGCACGCTGAGCGCCACCTGTGTGCCGGGCGGCGGACTGCCGAGGAAATAGTCGCCGAGGCCGGCGAAGATCGCCGAGGCCATGTTGCGCTGGTAGCCGGCATTGCTCAGGCGCTCGGCCTCGAGCGGGTTCGAGATGAAGCCGGTCTCGACCAGGATCGACGGCATGTCGGGGGACTTCAGGACCATGAAGCCCGCCTGCTCGACGCGGCGCTTGTGCAGGTGCGCGATGCGGCCCATCGAACCGAGCACGCGCGCCCCGGCGCCGAGGCTGGCGTCGAGCGTCGCGGTCATCGACAGGTCGGTCAGCACGCCCGCGACCATCGGGTCCTTGGCGCCGAGGTCGACGCCGCCGATCAGGTCCGCGCCGTTCTCGCGCTGGGCCAGGAACGCCGCCGACACACTGGTCGCGCCGCGCTGCGACAGCGCGTACACCGAGGCGCCACGGGCACGTGCGTGCGTGAACGCATCGGCGTGCACCGACACGAACAGGTCGGCGCCACGCTGGCGCGCGAGGTCACGGCGCTTGTGCAGCGGGATGAAGTAGTCACCGTTACGGATCAGCGTCGCGCGGTAGCCGGGCTGCGCGTCCACGCGCTTCTGCAACTCGCGCGCGATCGCCAGCACCACGTCCTTCTCGCGCACCCGTTTGGGTCCGATCGCACCCGGGTCCTGCCCGCCGTGACCGGCGTCGATCGCGATCAGGATGCGCCGGCCACGCACCGGCTGCGGCGGCAGCGGGGCGCTGCGCGGCGGTGCCGCCGCGGCTTCGGTGGTGTCCCGCGCAGGCGTGGCGGACGGCGCGGACGCCCTGTCTTCGGGCAGGATGGTGGCGATCTCGCTCAGCGGTGCGGCGGGCGCCACAGCGGGTGGCGGTGTCACCGGGGCGGGTGTGCGCTCCGCCGGCGGCACCGGTGGCGGTGCGTTGGCGTCGGCTGCGACCGGCGCCGGCGGCGTCCGTGCCCGTGCAGATGCGGGAACCGCGCCGACGAGATCGACCACCAGCCGATGGCCCTGCCCGCTGCTCGGCCCCAGCGTGAAACTGTTGGCGCGCACCGCGGCATGCAGGTCGAGCACGATGCGCAGGCGATCGTTGCCGTAACGCCCGCTGCGGATGGTGCGGATCTGGGTTCCGTTGACATCGACCGCGTGCAGCGCGGCCCCGAGCCGCCCCTGTTCCACGTCGATCACCAGGCGATCGGGGCCGCTCATCGTCGACAGCGTGTGCCGCGCCGGCGCGTCGAGATCGAACACCAGGCGCGTCTTGTCGTCGCCGCGCCACAGGCGCAGGCCCTCGACCGCCACCGCCGCGACGGCCTGGGCACTGGCGAGCGCGAGCACCAGAGCGAGTCCGGCACCCGTCGAGAGCGGCAGAAAATGGCGAAGCAAACCCATGCGTCCCCGCGCGCGCGGACCATTGCGACCCAACTATAGCAACGGCTCGCAATTGCGCACGGTGGGATCGAGGGCCCATCGCGCCACTATTTCATCACCGCGCGCGTTGCACGCGCACCAGCGCGCGTCCCGCCCGCCGTCCTCGCGTTCATCGAGCCGGATCTCGAGATCCGGCGGCGGCAGGTGGCCGGCGCCGCGCCCCGGCCATTCGATCAGCAGGATGGCGTCGGCGTGCGCGTAATCGCGGATGCCGACCAACTCGAGTTCCTCGGGATCATCGAGACGGTACAGATCGAAGTGATACAGCGCACCGCCGTCGACCGTGTACGGTTCGACCAGCGTGTAGGTCGGGCTCTTGACCGCGCCGCGGTGCCCCAGCCCGCGCAGCACGCCGCGCGCGAAGGTGGTCTTGCCGGCGCCGAGGCCCCCGTGCAGGTACACCACCGCGCCGCTCGCGAGCGCACGCGCGAGCGCCGCCCCCAGCGCCTCGGTGGCGGCCTCCTCGGGTAGCACGCAGCCTGCGGCGTGGCTCACGGCGCCGCGTCCGCCGGCGCGCGCCCGTTCAGCAGCCGGCGCAGCCACGGCAGCAGATCGGTGGCGAGCAGGCCGCGTTCGCCGTCGTCGGCCACCGCACGATCGGCCGCGCACGCGTGCAGGCACACCCCCAGCCGCGCGGCGTCGCCCGGCGGCAGCCCCTGCGCCAGCAACGCACCCAGCACCCCGCTCAGCACATCGCCCATGCCACCGCTCGCCATGCCCGGATTGCCGAACGGGCACACACCCGTCACCGCCGATGTGGCATCGCCGACCAGCGTCCCCGCCCCCTTCAGCACCACGGCGCCGGGGTAGCGCTCGAGCAGCGCGGCCAGCGCCGCGAAGCGGTCCGCCTCGACCGCCGCGGTGCTGCGGCCGAGCAGCCGGGCCGCCTCGCCGGGATGCGGGGTGAGCAACCACGTGTCACGCGCGGCTTCTTCCACGCGCAGGCCGTCGGCGAGCGCGTTCAGCGCGTCGGCATCGAGCACGGCCGGTTTGCCGCTGGCGAGCGCGCGCTGCAGCATCTGTTCGGCCCAGGCTCCGCGACCGAGCCCGGGGCCAACCACCAGCACGCTGGCGCGCGCCAGCAACGGCTCGAGCTGGTGCGGATGCTCGACACCGTGGGCCATGATCTCCGGCCGGCGCGCGACGATCGCGGCCACGTTCGCCGGCGCGGTCGCCAGCGACACCAGTGCGGCACCGCAGCGCGCCGCCGCCTCGGCAGCCATCGCGGCCGCCCCGCCCATGCCGGTATTGCCGCCAACGATCAGCACATGGCCGAAGTGCCCCTTGTGCGCGCTGCGCGCGCGCGGCGGCAGCGGCGTGAGCGCCAGCAGCGTGGCCCCGGCGCCGACCGCGCCATAGACCGCCGACGGCACGCCGAGATCGGCGAAATGCAGCTCGCCGCAATATTCGCGCCCGCTGCCGGTGAACTGCCCGCGCTTGCGGCCGATGAAGGTGACCGTGTGCGTGGCGCGTACCGCGGCGCCGAGCACGCTGCCGGTATCGCTGCACAGCCCCGACGGAATATCGACCGCCACCACCGGCAGCGCGCTGGCGTTGATCGCGCCGATCGCCTCGGCGTGCGCCGCGCGCACCGCGCCACCGAGCCCGGTGCCGAGCAGCGCATCCACGATCACGCCGCGCTCGGGCCGGCGCGCAGGGTCGAAGGGACGGATCGGAACGCCGGCCTCGCGTGCGGCCTCGAACGCCAGTCGCGCATCGCCCGCGATGCGTTCCCCGGCACCGACCAGCGCGACTTCGACCGGCCAACCCGCGTCGGCCGCCAGGCGTGCGACCACGAAGCCGTCACCGCCGTTGTTGCCGGTGCCGCAGACCACGTACAGCGGCTGCGGCCCCGGAAAGTGCGCGCGCAGCACCTCGAACAGCGCACGCCCGGCGCGCGCCATCAGCACGATCCCGGGAATCCCGTGACCATCGATCGCGGCACGGTCGAGCGCACGCACCTCGGCGGCGGTGTAGAGCGCCGGCGGATGCGCAGGAACAGCGGTCATCGCGGGTGATCTCCGTGGGGCGGCCGGGTGATTGTATCCGATGGGGTCGCTATGCTTGCGGCCCACGCGCCGCCCGCATACGTACCCGCTGATGCCAGAGCACGACACCCCGCACCAACACTCGCCCGCCGCACTGGCCGCGCTGGCCGGTGCGATCCGCGACTGGGCGCGCGAACTCGGCTTCCAGGCGCTCGGCATCTGCGCCACCACGCTCGCGCCGCACGACCGGCGGTTGCAGGAATGGGTGGACGCCGGCCTGCACGGTGACATGGACTACATGGAGCGCCACGGCGAGAAGCGCTGGCGCCCCGAGGCGCTGGTCCCCGGCACGCTGCGCCTGATCTCGGTGCGCATGGACTACCGCCACGACGGCGCCGAGCCGCTCGCGGTGCTGCAGGATCCCGAGCGGGCCTACGTCTCGCGCTATGCGCTGGGGCGCGACTACCACAAGCTGATGCGCGCCCGGCTGGCGCGGCTCGCCGAGCGCATCGCCGAGCGCCGCCCGGGCAGCGCGCTGCGCGCCTTCGTCGACAGCGCGCCGGTGCTCGAGCGCGGCGTGGCGCAGAAGGCGGGGCTGGGCTGGATCGGCAAGAACACCCTGCTGATCCACCCGCGCGCGGGTTCGTGGTTCTT